>DATLGW010000494.1:0-4238 GCA_035540315.1 Burkholderiaceae bacterium
GCTCGTGCCAGCGCGCCCACAGCAGCGCCGCGATCGCCGCCAGCACCAGCAGCCCGAGCAGCGACGCATGGCCGCTCGCGCCGTTGGCTTCGCGGTAGATGCGCGCCTCCGGCGGCAGCGCAGGGACCCAGCTCGGCCGCAGAACCGTCAGCACGATCACGAACAGCGAATACAGCGCGACCAGCATCAAGCCCGGAACCAGCGCCCCGAGGTACATGTCGCCGACCGAACGCCCGAGCTGATCGGCCAGCACGATCAGCACGACCGACGGCGGGATCACCTGCGCCAGCGCCCCGGAGGCGGTGACGACGCCGGTGGCGACGCCGCGGTGATAGCCGTAGCGCAGCATCACCGGCAGCGAGATCAGCCCCATCGAAATCACCGTCGCCGACACGACCCCCGTCGTGGCCGCGAGCAAGGCGCCGACGAAGATCACCGCCAGCGCCAGGCCGCCGCGCAGCGGCCCGAACACCTGCCCGATCGTCTCGAGCAGATCCTCGGCGATGCCGCTGCGCTGCAGGATGATCCCCATGAACGTGAAGAACGGCAGCGCCAGCAGCGTCTCGTTCGCCATGATGCCGAACACGCGCAGCGGCAACGCCTGGAACAATGCGCTCGGGATCAGGTCGAGCTGCATGCCGAGCAGCCCGAACGCCAGACCGGTGGCCGCGAGTCCGAACGCGACCGGAAACCCGCTCAGCAGGAACAGCAGCAGTCCGCCGAACATCAGCGGCACGAAGTTCGCGGTGACGAATGCGGTCATTCGCCGGCGCTTCGGGGGCCGGATCCGGCCGGCTGCTCGAGCGGCGGCGCCCCGTAGACGTCGTCGCGGTGCGCATTCGGGTCGGATCGCAGGCCGAGCAGGAAAGCGGCCCGCTTGATCAGCTCCGACACGCTCTGCAGCAGCAACAGCAGCATCCCGACCGGCACCAGCAGGTAGACCGGCCAGCGGATCAGCCCGCCGGCGTTCGGACTGACCTCGCCGCTGCGCCAGGCCGACACCACCAGCGGCCAGGACAGCTGGATCAGCAGCCAGCACAGCGGCACGACGAACAGCAGGATCCCGCCGATGTCGATCCACGAGCGCGTGCGCGGCGAGAACCGGGACGACAGCACGTCGATCCGGACGTGCACGTTGTTCAGGAACACGTACCCCGCGCACAGCAGGAACACCGCCGCGAACAGGTACCACTGCACCTCGAGCAGCGCATTCGAGCTCATCCGGAACGCTTTCCTGACGACGGCGTTGCCGGCGCTGATCAGCACCGCCGCCAGGATCAGCCAGCGCACGACGTGGCCGACCCGCGCGTTCAGCCAGTCGATCGTCGATGCCAGCTTCAGCAGCGCGCGCATCACCTGCCGCTGAACTCGGGTTTGCGCTTCGCCAGGAACGCCTGATAGCCGATGCGGAAGTCCTCCGTGTCGAAGCAGTCGAAGCACTCGTCGTGCTCGGCCTGCGACACCGGCGGCGACTCGCAGAGCCGGCGGACGAACTTCTTGTGCCACCGCGCTGCCTGCGGCGCTCCGTCGGCGATCCGCGCCGCCGCAGCGCTCGCCTCGGCCGGGACCTGCGCATCGGCGACGACCCGGGTGACGAGCCCCTTGTCCCTCGCCTCGGCCGCACCGAAGATCCGCCCCTCGAGCAGGATCTCCAGCGTCACCGCGGGACCCGCCAGCCGCACCAGCGGCGCGAGTTCGTCGTACGCTTCGACCAGACCGAGGTTCTTCACCGGCACGCCGAAACGGCTCGATTCGCCGCAGATCCGCAGGTCGCACAACGATGCGATCAGCAGCCCGCCGCCGATGCAAACGCCCTGGATCTGCGCGACCAGCGGGTGACGACACTGCTGCAGGCCGTCGATCGTCGCACGGATCGCGTGCGCGTATTCGATCGCCTGCGCCTTGTTCGAGCGCTCGCTGGCGAACTCGCCGATGTCCGCGCCGGGGCAGAACGCCTTGTCGCCGGCACCGCGGATCACGATGCAGCGCACCGCATCGTCGGCCGACAGCGCGGTCGCGGCAGCGCCCAGATCGCGCCACATCGCGCGGGTCATCGCGTTCGCTTTGTCGGCGCGATCCAGAACGATCGTCGCAATCGGTCCGTCGCGTTCGATTCGGATTTGCTCGCTCATCGCCTCGTCGGAATGGGTCGCCGCAGACTCTGCATTTTGCCAGCGACGGTGTCGTCTACACTTGCGGCGATGGCGCTGTACTACCCTCCACCGGGCGAGTGGGAACGAATCGATCCCGCGTCGGCCGCGATCCGACCGGATGCGCTGCGCAGTGCCGCCGCGTTCGCCGTCGAGCACGACAGCGATTGGCCGGCAAGCCTGCACCTGCCCGACGGCCGCTACGTGGGCAACGCGTTCGCTGGCGACCGGCCGCCGCACGACCGGCCGCTCGGCATCGTCCGGCCGCGCGGCCCCGCCTGCGGCCTGATCGTGCGCGGCGGCCGGATCGTCGCCGAATGGGGCGACGTGCAGCGAGCCGACACGACGTTCTCGGTCGCGAAGAGTTTCCTGGCGCTGCTGTGCGGCTTCGCGGTCGACGACGGGCTGATCGGCTCGGTCGACGATCCGGTGGCCGGTTACATGCCGGACTCGGACCTCGGATTCGCAGCTGCGCAGAACCGCGCGGTGACGTGGCGACACCTGCTGCAGCAGACCAGCGAGTGGCAGGGATCGGTGTGGGGAATTCCGGATTCGGTCGACCATCACCGCCACTTCGGCACCGGAAGCGAGACCCGCGAACCGGGCGCGACCCGCGCGCACGAGGCGCCCGGCTGCCGCTGGGAGTACAACGACGTGCGGATCAACCGGCTCGCGCTGTCGCTGCTGCAGGTATTTCGCCGGCCGCTGCCGGAGGTGCTGCGCGAGCGCCTGATGGAGCCGATCGGCGCGTCGGACCGCTGGCAGTGGCACGGCTACCGCAACGCGATCGCAGACGTCGGCGGCCGCGCGCTCGAGTCGGTTTCCGGCGGCGCGCACTGGGGCGGCGGACTGTTCATCTCGGCGATCGATCAGGCGCGGGTCGGTTGCTGGTGCTGCGCGGCGGCGCCTGGCGCGATCGGATGCTGCTGTCGAAGCGCTGGATCGATGCGCTGGCGACGCCGTCGCCGCTGAATCCGCAGTACGGATATCTGTGGTGGCTGAACACGGACCGCCGGCTGTACGATGCCGCGCCGGCCACCAGCCTGTTCGCGATGGGCGGCGGGCATCACCTGATCTGGATCGACCCGGATCACGACCTGGTGATGGTCGCGCGCTGGATCGACCGCGATCGCTGCAACGAGCTGATCGGCCGGGTCCTCGATAGCCTGAACCGGGAGAACGCACGATGAAGATCGCCCGCTGTGAAGCGATTCCGCTGAACGTCGAAGTCACGCTCGACGCCGCCGGCGCGTCGAAGAAGATGAACCTGTCGTGCGTGCTCGCGCGACTGGAGACCGACGACGGTCTAACCGGAACCGGCTTCACCGCGATCACCGAGGAAGAAGTCGTGGCGGCCGCGATCAACGAAGTCGCCGCGCCGGCGGTGATCGGACTGGACCCGGTCGAGCACGAGCGGATCTGGGAGAAGCTGTACTGGCTGCTTGCGCCGCGCGGCCAGAGCGGCTATGCGATGCATGCGATCGCCGCGGTCGATCTGGCGGTCTGGGAGCTGCGCGCGAAAGCGCTCGGGCTGCCCGTGTGGCGGCTGCTCGGCGGAGCGCGCAAGCACGTCCCCGTCTACGCGACGTTCGGCTTCGGCTTCTTCGACCGCGAGCAGCTGGTCGATGCGGCGCGCGAATGGGCGTCGCGGGGATTCAAGCGCCTGAAGATGACCGTGGGCAATCATGCGCTGCAGCGGCGCGACGAGCCGCGGCCGCTGTCGCAGGTGATCGCGGAGGACGAACGGCGGGTGCGGGCAGTGCGCGAGGCCGTCGACGAAGACGTCGAGATCTGCATCGACGCGAACTGCAGCCTCGATCCGTACCATGCGGGGCTGCTTGCGCT
Organism: Burkholderiaceae bacterium; assembly: GCA_035540315.1. Taxonomy (GTDB): domain Bacteria; phylum Pseudomonadota; class Gammaproteobacteria; order Burkholderiales; family Burkholderiaceae_E; genus DATLGW01. Next base: position 3,996 of record DATLGW010000494.1, read on the forward strand.
GCGGCTCGAGGACGTCGGGCTCGCGTTCTTTGAGGAGCCGATCACGCAGAACGATGCGCGCGCGATGGCCGATCTGCGCAGCCGCGTCCGGGTGCCGCTGGCCGCCGGACAGAACGAGGGTCAGGCGTACCGGTTCATCGACCTGTTCGCCGCGCGCGCGATCGACATCGCGCAGCCGAACGTCGCGATCACCGGCGGCATCACGCAGTGCCTGCGGATCGCGGGCGCGGCGCAGTCGTACAA
>DATLGW010000495.1:0-2740 GCA_035540315.1 Burkholderiaceae bacterium
TTCTTGGCATCGGTCATGTGGTACAGGATCCGACGACGCCGTTCCCGACGCTGCTGTTCTGGGCCGGCGTCGCGGGGTTCTGCGCGGGCGGTCAGATCTCGAGCTCGTCGGCGAACATCAACCTGTGGTTCCCGAAGCGGCTGGCCGGCACCGCGCTCGGCGTCAACGTTGGTTTCGGCAACCTCGGCGCCAGCATGGCGCAGTTCGTCGTCCCGGCAGTGATCACCGCGGCGGTCTTCGGAGCCTACGCAGGGGATCCGATGAACTTCAGCGTGATCAACCCGCAGACCAAGGAAGCTGTGCGGCAGGTTGCGCTGTGGCCGCAGAACGCCGCCTACGTGTGGTTGATCCCCACCGTCGTCATCAGCGCGCTGGTGCTGTTCGGCATGAAGAACCATCCGGCGCGCGGATCGTTCGCCGAGCAGATGAAGGTCGTCAGGCTCAAGCACTGCTGGATCCAGACGGCGCTGTACACGCTGACGTTCGGGACCTTCTCGGGAATGACGGCGTCGACGCCGACGCTGATCCGCGAGGTCTTCGGGCGGCTGCCCGATGCGCCCGATCCGCTGGCGTGGGCGTGGATCGGGCCGCTGGTGGGCGCGCTGATCAGGCCGGTCGGCGGAATCCTGTCGGACCGCTTCGGCGGCGCCAACATGACGATGATCGTGTTCGCGCTGCTGATCGGTTCGACCGCGACGCTGACGTTCCTGACCGCCCCGGCAACGAGCGCCGATTTCACGCTGTTCTTCATCGTGCTGCTGGGAGTCTTCCTGGGCGCCGGCATCGGCAACGCGAGCGTCTTCAAGCAGATCGTGATGATCTTCGAGCCGAAGCAGGCGTCGCCGGTGCTCGGTTTCACGGCCGCGATGGCGGTGCTGCTGTTCGGGTTCTTCGTGCCGATCATCCTCGGCCGCTCGATCGCAACCACCGGCGGTCCGAATGCGGCGTTGTGGTTCTTCGTGGGTCTTTACGTCGTGGGGCTCGCGTTGAACACCTGGTACTACTGGCGCCGCGGAGCGGAGAAGCCGTGCTGAGAGTCGACGCGCGAGCGCGACCGCATTCAACAGGAGTTTCTAGATGAGCCATTTCCTCGACCGCCTGAAGTTCCTCGGCCGCGTCGATTCGACTTTCAGCGACCGGCACGGCGCTGTCGTGAGCGAGGATCGACGCTGGGAGGACGGCTACCGCAAGCGCTGGCAGCACGACAAGATCGTTCGTTCGACCCACGGCACGAACTGCACCGGCTCGTGCAGCTGGAAGATCTACGTGAAGGGCGGCATCGTCACCTGGGAGACGCAGCAGACTGACTATCCGCGCACGCGGCCCGATCTGCCGAATCACGAGCCCCGGGGTTGCGCGAGAGGCGCGAGCTACAGCTGGTACCTGTACAGCGCGAACCGGGTCAAGTACCCGATGGTCCGCGGCCGGCTGCTGAAGCACTGGCGCGCCGCGCGCGCGACGATGTCGCCGGTCGATGCCTGGGCGTCGCTCGCTTCGGATCCGGAGCGGGTGCGCGACTGGCAGAGCCGCCGCGGCCTGGGCGGTTTCGTGCGGTCGAGCTGGGACGAGGTCAACGAGATCATCGCCGCGGCGAACATCCACACGATTCGAGCGCACGGTCCGGACCGCATCGTCGGTTTCTCGCCGATTCCGGCGATGTCGATGGTCAGCTATGCCGCGGGCAGCCGCTATCTGTCGCTGATCGGCGGCGTCTGCATGAGCTTCTACGACTGGTACTGCGATCTGCCGCCGGCAAGCCCGCAGACCTGGGGCGAGCAGACCGACGTTCCGGAGTCGGCCGATTGGTACAACGCGACGTTCATCATCGCGTGGGGCTCGAACGTGCCGCAGACGCGCACGCCCGATGCGCATTTCTTCACCGAAGTCCGCTACAAGGGCGCCAAGACCGTCGCCGTCACGCCGGACTATTCCGAGGTCGCGAAGCTCGCCGACCTGTGGCTGCATCCGAAGCAGGGCACCGACGCGGCACTGGCGATGGCGATGGGCCACGTCGTGCTCAAGGAGTTCCACTTCGGCCCGAACAAGTCGGATTACTTCGAAGACTACTGCCGCCGCTACACCGACTGCCCGATGCTCGTTCGGCTCGTCGAGCAGGAGACCCCCCGCGGCCGCTATCTGGTGCCCGAGCGTCTCGCGCGCGCATCGGATTTCGCCGGCCAGCTGCAGCAGGCGAACAATCCGGAATGGAAGACCGTGGCGCTCGACGAGCAGGGCCGCATCGTGCCGCCGCTGGGCTCGATCGGCTACCGCTGGGGAGAGCAGGGCAAGTGGAACCTGGAGCCGCGCGAGGGGGTCGACGGGCGTGAGGTCCAGCTGCGGTTGTCGCTGCTCGAAGCCGACGCGCGCGAGACCGTCGGCGTTGCGTTTCCGTACTTCGGCGGAATCCCGAACGAGCACTTCGCGAACAATCCGCAGCAGGATGTGCTGGTGCGCAACGTGCCGGCGCTGCGGTTGAAGGACGCGCACGGCCAGCCGATGCTGGTGGCGACGGTGTTCGACCTGCTGGCGGCGCACTACGGCATCGACCGGGGGCTGGGCGGCGACGCGGTGCCGGCTGGCTACGACGACGACCGCCCTTACACGCCGGCGTGGCAGGAGCGGATCACCGGCGTCGATCGGCGTGCGGTCGTCGCGGTCGCACGTCAGTTCGCGGAGAACGCGCACAAGACACGCGGCAAGTCGATGGTGATCATCGGCGCGGCGATGAACCACTGGTACC
>DATLGW010000496.1:0-5240 GCA_035540315.1 Burkholderiaceae bacterium
GCTGCCGGGGTCCGAAGGATCGAAATAGTCGTGGTGCGGCAGATATTCTCCGCCCACCGGGTAGTGCAGGATCTGCAGCGGCTCGCCATGATCGATCGGCAGCCCCGTCAGCGCCGCCAGCCGGCGTTCGATCCGGTCGACGATCTGGTTCTCTGCATAGCCGAAGTGCGTGCCCTCGCTGCTGCGAACGCCGCTGATCTCGAGCGCGCCCGTCTGCCGGTCGACGACTTCCGAGCGCTTGAGCTTGCCGCTGGAGAACTGGATCAGCTTCGCGCACTCCTGCTCGGACAGGAAATCGTTGACCAGCGCGAGGTTCGGATCGGTCATGCAGAACCCGATCCGCACGTCGCGATCAAACGCGCGCACGACCGCGTTCGCCGACATCCGCATCGGATCGGCCTTGTACTCGGTCAGCAGGCTCGGATTCTGCTGGCGCACCCGTTCGGTCATCGAGCGCACGACCAGGATCGTCACCCGCGCGAACTGCTCGTCGAAGCCGCTCTCGCACATCACGCGCAGCAGGTCGGCGTCGACCACGCCGCGCACGATGTTGGTGGTCAGCCAATCCTGCCATTCCGGGGCCAGCCCGAGCTGGGGGGCCGGCTGCACGGGGTTCGCCGTCGCCATGCTGCGCTTCGTCCTCCCCTCAGTTGCGCGACTTGTCGACCAGCTTGTTGGCCTTGATCCAAGGCATCATCGCCCGCAGTTGCTCGCCGACCTTCTCGATCGGGTGCTCGGCCATCATCCGGCGCCGCGACATCAGCGTGGTCGCGCCGGCGCGGTTCTCGAGGATGAACTGCTTCGCGTATTCGCCCGACTGGATGTCGCGCAGCACCGCACGCATCGTCTCGCGCGTGCGCTCGTCGATGATCTTCGGCCCGGTCACGTACTCGCCGAACTCGGCGTTGTTCGAGATCGAGTAGTTCATGTTCGCGATGCCGCCCTCGTAGATCAGGTCGACGATCAGCTTGAGCTCGTGCAGGCACTCGAAATACGCCATCTCCGGCGAGTAGCCCGCCTCGACCAGCGTCTCGAACCCGGCCTTGATCAGCTCGACGGTGCCTCCGCACAGCACCGTCTGCTCGCCGAACAGGTCGGTCTCGGTCTCTTCCTTGAAGTCGGTCTCGATGATGCCCGCACGCCCGCCGCCGATCGCCGCGGCGTACGACAGCGCCATGTCCCGCGCGATGCCGGACCGGTCCTGGTGGACCGCGATCAGCATCGGCACGCCGCCGCCGGCGGCATAGGTCGAGCGAACCGTGTGGCCGGGCGCCTTCGGCGCGATCATCACGACGTCGAGGTCGTCGCGCGGGACCACCTGGCCGTAATGGATGTTGAAGCCGTGCGCGAACGCCAGCGCCGCGCCCTGCTTGATGTTCGGCTCGATCTCGCTCTTGTAGGTCGCCGCGATGTGCTCGTCGGGCATCAGCATCATCACCATGTCCGCACCCTTGACCGCCTCGGCGATCTCGGCGACCTCCAGCCCCGCCTTGCGGACCTTCTCCCACGACGGGCCGCCCTTTCTGACGCCGACGACGACCTTGCCGCCGGAGTCGTTGAGGTTCTGCGCATGCGCGTGCCCCTGCGAGCCGTAGCCGACGATCGCGACCTTGCGGCCCTTGATCAGCTTGATGTCGCAATCCTTGTCGTAGAACACCTTCATCGATCGCTCCCTGTGCGATTTGTTCGGTTGGTATCGCCGCGTGCGACGGCACGCGGCGGCTGTCGTCAGACCCGCAGAACCCGCTCGCCGCGCGCGATGCCGGAGGCGCCGGTGCGAACCGTCTCCAGGATCGCGCTGCGCTCGATCGCGTCGATGAACGCGTCGAGCTTCGGTCCGTCCCCGGTCAGTTCGATCGTGTACGACTTGTCGGTCACGTCGATGATCCGGCCGCGGAAGATGTCGGCCATCCGCTTCATCTCCTCGCGCTCCTTGCCGACCGCGCGCACCTTGATCAGCATCAGCTCGCGCTCGATGAACGGGCTCTCGGTCAGGTCGATCAGCTTGACGACCTCGATCAGCCGGTTCAGGTGCTTCGTGATCTGCTCGATCACGTCGTCGGAGCCGGCGGTGACGATCGTCATCCGCGACAGCGACCGGTCCTCGGTCGGCGCGACGGTCAGGCTCTCGATGTTGTAGCCGCGGGCCGAGAACAGCCCCACCACGCGCGACAGCGCGCCCGGCTCGTTTTCCAGCAATACCGAAATGATGTGTTTCATGGCCGCCTCACAGGTCCTCTGCGCCCATGATCATCTCGGTCAGCCCCTTGCCCCCCTGGACCATCGGCCACACGTTCTCGGTCTGGTCGGTGATCACGTCGAGGAACACGGTGCGGTCCTTGTGCCGGCCGAACGCGTCCCGCAGCGCCGGCTCGACCTCGTCCGGATGCTCGACGCGCACGCCGACGTGCCCGTAGGCTTCAGCGAGCCGGACGAAGTCGGGCAGCGCATCCATGTACGACTCCGAATAGCGGCTGCCGTACTCGATCTGCTGCCACTGGCGGACCATGCCGAGGTACCGGTTGTTCAGGTTGACGATCTTCACCGGCAGCCCGTACTGCTTGCAGGTCGACAGCTCCTGAATGCACATCTGGATCGAGCCCTCGCCGGTCACGCAGGCGACCTTCGCGCCCGGATGCGCGAGCGCGACGCCCATCGCGTACGGCAGGCCCACCCCCATCGTGCCGAGCCCTCCGGAGTTGATCCACCGGCGCGGCTTGTCGAACCGGTAGAACTGCGCAGCCCACATCTGGTGCTGCCCCACGTCGGACGTGACGAACGCGTCGCCCTGCGTGACCTCCCACAGCTTCTGGATCACGAACTGCGGCTTGATCAGCTTGGACGAACGGTCGTACTTCAGGCAGTCGCGGGCGCGCCACTCCTTGATCTGCTGCCACCACGACTGGACCGCGCGGTTGTTCGCGCCCTGGCCTGCGGCGAACGACGCCTCGAGCTGCGCGATCAGGTCGACCAGGCACTCCTTGACGTCGCCGACGATCGGCACGTCGACACGCACGCGCTTGGAGATCGACGACGGGTCGACGTCGATGTGGATGATCTTGTGCGGGTTCTGCGCGAAGTGCTTCGGATTGCCGATGACCCGATCGTCGAAGCGCGCGCCGATCGCGACCAGCACGTCGCAGTGCTGCATCGCCATGTTCGCCTCGTAGGTGCCGTGCATTCCCGGCATCCCGACGAACTTCGGATCGCTCGCGCGGTACCCGCCCAGGCCCATCAGCGTGTTCGTGCACGGAAACCCGAGCATGTCGACCAGCTTGTTCAGCTCGGCCGACGCGTCGGCCAGGATCACGCCGCCGCCGGTGTAGATCATCGGCCGCTCGGCTGCGAGGATCAGCTGCACCGCTTTCTTGATCTGCCCCTGGTGGCCCTTGACCACCGGGTTGTACGAGCGCATCTCGACCGACTTCGGATACTCGAACTTGCAGCGATCGCGGGTGATGTCCTTCGGGATGTCGACCAGCACCGGACCCGGACGGCCGCTGGCGGCGATGTGGAACGCCTTCTTCATCGTGGCCGCCAGGTCCTTGACGTTCTTCACGAGGAAGTTGTGCTTCACGCACGGCCGCGTGATGCCGACGGTGTCGCATTCCTGGAACGCGTCCTGGCCGATCGCATGCGTGGGCACCTGCCCCGACAGCACGACCATCGGAATCGAGTCCATGTACGCGGTCGCGATGCCGGTGACGGCATTGGTCACGCCCGGTCCGCTGGTGACCAGGCACACGCCCACCTTCTGCGTCGATCGGGAATATGCGTCGGCCGCGTGGACCGCCGCCTGCTCGTGCCGCACCAGGATGTGCTTGACGCTCTCCTGGTTGAACAGTGCATCGTAGATGTAGAGAACGGCCCCGCCAGGGTAGCCGAACACGTGCTCGACGCCTTCTTCCTGAAGGCAGCGCACGACGATTTCCGCGCCAGTGAGTTCCATCGAACCGTCTTCCGTTCAAGTCCAGGGAGCCCGACCGCCGGCGCCAACACGGCTTGCTCGCCGCCTCGACGCAGACCTTGGAACGGGACCTGAGAGATTGATTGGACGCCGTCACTTCCCCTCGTGAGGGTCGCTTCGGCACAAAAACGAAATCCCGCGCCGGCATCCGCTAAAACGCCCGCTGCGGGAGACAGTTTCGCCAGTAAGGTTACTGCAGCGCAACACGCCGGTCAAGCCGGCGGCGCCCCCGGCTCCGACGGCGATCTCGCACTCTGCTAGCATCCCGCCTGCCGCAAACCTCCCCCCGCCCGCTGGGCCGAATGGCGTCCCGAGACGAGCTGTCCGAGTTCCTTGAATCGACCGAGCGCAGAGCGTTCAAGCAGGCGGTCTGGGCGGTTCGCGACGACGAGGCGGCGCTGGATATCGTGCAGGACGCGATGTTCAAGCTGGCCGAAAAGTACGCCGAGCGCCCGGTTGCCGAGCTGCCGCTGATCTTCCAGCGGATCCTGCAGAACACGATCAACGACCATTTCCGGCGTCAGAAGGTTCGCAACCTGTGGACGACGCTGCTGTCGGCGCTGCAGCCGGCGGGCGAAGACGACCCCGAGCGGGATCCGCTGGACACGCTCGAGCCCGAGCATGGGGCAGGCCAGGCGGAGAGCTCGGTCCAGATCGTCGAGCGAAACCAGGTGTTGCAGGCGATCGACGACGAGGTCCAGAAACTGCCCAGGCGTCAACGCGAGGCATTCATCATGCGTTACTGGCACGAATTGGATGTGGCCGAAACCGCAGCGGCCATGGGGTGCTCCGAGGGTAGCGTGAAGACTCATTGTTCCCGGGCAACCCAGACACTGGCCGAAGCCCTGAGGGCCAGAGGCATCACGCTATGAACGACCAGCAGTTCGCGCAACAGGTTCGTCATCTGCTCGACGAGTCCGCGCAACGCCTGCCGTACCGGGTCCAGCTGCGTTTGCAAGAATCGCGCCGGCAGGCGCTCGCCCGGGTCCCCGCGACGGCGCCCGCCGCGATCCCGCCGGCAGCGCCGGGGGCCGTCGCGCGCGATCCGGAGCCGCGGCGCCCGGCGCCGCTGGTGTGGCGAATCGCCAGCGTCGCGGTACCGCTGCTTTTGGTCGTGGTCGGGCTCTACGGGATCTCGGTCTGGAAGACCGACCACGACGTCGTCGATCTGGTCGAGGTCGATGCCGCGCTGCTGACCGACGACGTGCCGATCTCGGCTTACGCCGATCGCGGCTTCGGCGTGTTCCTGAGGAATACGCGGCAGTGAGCGCGC
>DATLGW010000497.1:0-6852 GCA_035540315.1 Burkholderiaceae bacterium
CCCGGGAAGTCGTGCGCCTTCGAGACGTCAATCGAGCGCAGACGCGCATGCGCGTGTGGCGAGCGCACGAAATAGCCGTAGGTCTGACCGGGAAACGTGACGTCGTCAGTATATTGGCCAGTACCCGTCAGGAAGCGATGATCTTCCTTGCGCAGCACAGACCTTCCAATCGGCGAATTCGATACCTCATTCATCTGTCGCTCCTCGTCAGGCCGTCCCGGCCGCTTGCTGGATCGCGCGCACGATGTTGTGGTAGCCGGTGCAGCGGCACAGATTGCCCTCGAGCGCTTCGCGCACCTGCGCCTCGGTCGGCCTCGGCGTCTGCTGCAGCAGGTGCACCGCCGACATCACCATGCCCGGCGTGCAGAAGCCGCATTGCAGCGCATGGCATTCATGGAACGCCTTCTGCACCGGGTGCCATTCGCCGCCTTTCGCCAGGCCTTCGATCGTCGCGACCTCGCAGCCGTCGGCCTGCAGCGCCAGCATCGAGCAGGCTTTCACGGCGCGCCCGTCCAGGTGAACGGTGCATGCGCCGCATTGGGCAGTGTCGCAGCCGACGTGAGTGCCGGTCAGCTGGAGGTTCTCACGCAGGAACTGGACCAGCAGCGTGCGGGGATCGATCTCGGCACTCGAACGCTTGCCGTTGACCGTCATCGTGACGGGTACCTTCATCGGCTTCTCCTCGTTTGTAGTCTTGCTTCGACCCTGCAATCCGCGCCGCTCGCTGTCGGCGGCGATCGGACAGTCGCGGGTGCGCGATCATCATAGTCCACCGCGACGCCCGCTGTCTCGCCTCGGCTCGGCTCCCGCTTTCGAGTACGATTTCGCCGACCGCCAAGCGCAGGAGCGACGGGGATACGCCGATGACGATCAAGTCCGACCGCTGGATCCGCCGGATGGCGCAGCAGCACCGCATGATCGAGCCGTTCGAGGCCGGTCAGGTGCGGCACGTCGACGGGCGCAAGGTGGTGTCCTACGGCACGTCGAGCTACGGGTACGACATCCGCTGCGCCGACGAGTTCAAGATCTTCACGAACATCAACTCGACGATCGTCGATCCGAAGGCGTTCGACGAGCGATCCTTCGTCGATTTCCGCGGCGACGTCTGCATCATTCCGCCCAACTCATTCGCGCTCGCTCGTACCGTCGAGTACTTCCGTATCCCCAGAAGCGTCCTCGTGGTCACACTAGGGAAGAGCACGTACGCCCGGTGCTTCCGGGGCGATACACGAGTCGCCCTAGTCGATGGGAGGTCCCTCTCTCTGGAGGAGATGGCGGAGGCATCGACGAAGGGGGAGCTCTTTTGGGGCTACAGCATCGGTGCGAACGGACGGATGGTCGTGGCGCTGCTGGATGCGCCGCGCCATGTCGGGCGTGACTCTCTGGTGGAGGTATTGCTGGACAACGGCGACAGGATCGCCGCGACCCCAGATCATCAGTTCATGTTGCGGGACGGGAGGTGGCTGGCTGCAGGAGAGTTGCGCGCGGGCACGTCGCTGATGCCGCTCTACCGTCATGTGTGGCGTGGCTACGAGATGGTTTACCAGCCGTTGAACGGCCACATCTATCCAACACATCGTATGGCCGACGAGTGGAATATCCGCAACGGCTTTTACAGCGCTCAGCCAGGCACTCACCGACACCATGTCGACTTCGATCGGCGGAATGATCGGCCTACGAAGCTCCAGCGCATTGAAGCCTCTGAGCACATTCGCGCTCAATTTCGGCGATTCCCCGAGGTCATTGCCGATGAGCAAGGACGCGGCTCGCGACGCAATCACAAGGTCGTGTCGGTTCGCGACCTCGCCGGCACGCACGACGTCTATTGCCTGACCGTCCCTGAGACGGGCAACTTCGCGCTCGAAGCCGGCGTCTTCGTCCACAACTGCGGCATCATCGTCAACGTGACCCCCCTCGAGCCCGAATGGGAAGGCTACGTCACGCTGGAATTCTCGAACACGACACCGCTGCCCGCGAAGATCTACGCCGGCGAAGGCTGCGCCCAGGTGCTGTTCTTCGAGTCGGACGAGATCTGCGAGGTTTCGTACAAGGATCGCGGCGGCAAGTACCAGGGCCAGCGCGGCGTGACGCTGCCCAAGACCTGATTCGGGCGCGCACCGGCGACGTACCGACATCGTTGCCCGCCGATGATCCGCTACGTTGCGCTCGCCGCCGGCGTGCTGATCGTGTCGACGGCGGCGCTGCTGATCCGGCTGGCCATCGGCGAGGGCGCCGGCAGCCTTGCGGTCGCCGCGGGTCGCCTGACGATCGCAGCGCTCGTCGTGGTCCCGCTGGCGCTCGCGCTGCGCGGCCGCGAGATCGTCCGCCTGTCCGGCGCCGACTGGTCGATTGCCGCGGTCGCCGGTTTCTTTCTCGCGGTCCATTTCGCGAGCTGGATCGCATCGCTCGCGTTCACTTCGGTTGCAAGCAGCGTCGCGCTGGTCACCACCAATCCGATCTGGGTCGGATTGGCATCGTGGCTGCTGCTGAAGGCGGCGCCCACGCGCCGCACGATCGGCGGCATCGCCGTCTCGATTGCCGGCAGTCTTCTCATCCTGTTCGCCGACGCCCGCGCCGGCGAGGATGCCGCGGCGACCGACGCGCCAGCGCCGGTGCTGGGAAATCTGCTCGCGCTCGGCGGGGCGATGGCGATGTCGGGATACCTGCTGGTGGGCGCGAAGTTGAACCGCAAGCTGTCGCTGCTCAGCTACGTCGCGATCGTCTATGCGGCCGCGGCGATCCTGCTGAATCTGTTTGCTGCGGCCTCCGGGGAGCCGCTGACGACGGTGCCGGCGGCGGCGTGGCTGCCGATCGCGGCGATGGCGCTGGGACCGCAGCTGGCGGGGCACACGATCATCAACTGGTCGCTGCGGCACCTGTCGCCGACGTTTGTGGCGCTGGCGATCCTGGGCGAGCCGATCGGCGCGGCGGTGCTGGCGTGGCTGTTTCTGGGGGAGGGGTTCCGGCCGCTGCAGCTGGCTGGGTTCCTGACGCTGCTGTCGGGAATCGTCATCGCTGCCACCGGCGAGCGCGCCCCGCCGCCCGTACCCGCCGCGCCGCCCGCAGCCGCGGGTGCGGGCGCACCGCGTGCCAAGCGGTAACATCTGTTTTTTGCGCCACCGCGAACGCTGCGGGATCCTGCAATGAGCACCAGCAACCGCCTGATCATCTTCGACACCACGCTGCGCGACGGCGAGCAGAGCCCCGGCGCGTCGATGACCCGAGAGGAGAAGCTGCGGATCGCACGTCAGCTCGAGAAGCTGCGGGTCGACGTGATCGAAGCCGGCTTCGCAGCGTCGTCCAACGGCGACTTTGAAGCGGTCAAGATGATCGCCGACACGATCCGGGATTCGACCGTGTGCTCGCTGGCCCGCGCGAACGACCGCGACATCTCGCGAGCGGCCGAAGCGCTGCAGGGCGCGAAGTCGAAGCGAATCCATACCTTCATCGCGACGTCGCCGCTGCACATGGAAAAGAAGCTGCGGATGTCGCCCGATCAGGTCTACGAGCAGGCTCGGCTGGCGGTGCGCTTTGCCCGCCGCTTCACTGACAACGTCGAATTCTCACCCGAGGACGGCAGCCGCTCCGAGCTCGATTTCCTTTGCCGCGTGCTCGAGGCGGTGATCGACGAGGGCGCAACGACGATCAACATCGCCGACACGGTCGGTTACGCGATTCCGCAGCTGTACGGCGACCTGATCCGCACGCTGCGCGAGCGCATCCCCAACTCGGACAAGGCGGTCTGGTCGGTCCACTGCCACAACGATCTCGGGATGGCGGTCGCGAATTCGCTTGCCGGCGTGCTAGGAGGCGCTCGCCAGGTCGAGTGCACGATCAACGGCCTGGGCGAGCGCGCCGGCAACACCTCGCTCGAGGAGGTCGTGATGGCGGTGAAAACCCGCCGGGACTTCTTCGGACTCGAAGTCGGAATCGACACCACGCAGATCGTGCCGGCGAGCAAGCTGGTGTCTGGGATCACCGGTTTTCCGGTCCAGCCGAACAAGGCGGTCGTCGGTGCGAACGCGTTCGCACATGCCTCGGGCATCCATCAGGACGGCGTGCTGAAGAACCGCGACACCTACGAGATCATGCGCGCCGAGGACGTCGGCTGGACCACGAATCGGATCGTGCTGGGCAAGCTGTCGGGGCGCAACGCGTTCAAACAGCGGCTGCAGGAGCTGGGCATCCAGCTCGAGTCCGAGGCCGACGTCAACGCGGCGTTCCAGCGCTTCAAGGATTTGGCCGATCGGAAGGCCGACATCTTCGACGAGGACATCCACGCGCTGATCTCCGGCGACGCGGGTCCCGATTCGGCGGAGCATTTCAAGCTGGTGTCGATGCGCCAGTCGTCCGAAACCGGCGAGCGGCCGCGGGCTCAGGTCGTGCTGTCGATCGGCGGCACCGAGTGCCGCGGCGAGTCCGAGGGCAACGGGCCGGTCGATGCGACGCTGAAGGCGATCGAATCCCAGGTCGGGAGCGGCGCCGAACTGCTGTTGTACTCGGTGAACGCGATCACGACCGGCACCGAGTCGCAGGGGGAGGTCACGGTGCGGCTGAGCCGCGCCGGCCGGATCGTCAACGGCGTGGGTGCAGACCCCGACATCGTCGTCGCGTCGGCCCGGGCCTACCTGAACGCGCTGAACAAGCTGCACTCGGCGGTCGAGAAGGTGAACCCGCAGCTCTGACTGGAGCCGCTCCGCCCGATCGGCTATAATTACCGATTCACTGCGGATCCGCCTCGCTCCGAAGCGGTTTCGCGCAATCTGCACGGCGCGCTCGTCCCGGCGCGGCCGCAAGTTCACCAGGGGAAAGTGATGCCTGTCGCCAACATCGACAAGACGAAGATCGTTTCCGATTACCAGCGGGCCCAGAACGACACCGGCTCGCCCGAGGTCCAGGTCGCGCTGCTGACGGCTCGGATCAACGAGCTGACCGACCACTTCAAGACCCACACCAAGGACCACCACTCGCGCCGCGGACTGCTGAAGATGGTCAGTCGCCGGCGCAAGCTGCTCGACTACCTGAAGGGCTCCCGCCCTGAAGACTACAAGTCGCTGATCGAGCGGCTGGGGCTGCGCAAGTAGCCACCAGGGGTGTCCACCGTCTCAGTTCCCCGAAAGTGCCCGCCCGGCAACGGCGGGCATTTTCGCTTTTGGCGCGCCGCGGCTCGGCGCGCCGTCGTCTGAAGGCGAACCGCGCCGCCGGCTGATCGCGCGGGTTATTGAAAGGAAAACGCTGTGTTCGACATTGCCAAGAAGACCTTCCAGTGGGGAAGGCACACCGTGACGATCGAGACCGGAGAGGTCGCGCGCCAGGCTTCCGGCGCGGTCGTGGTCACGATGGATGACACGGTCGTGCTCGCGACCGTGGTAGGCGCCAAGACCGCCAAGCCCGGGCAGGATTTCTTTCCGCTGACGATCGACTACGTCGAGAAGTTCTATGCCGCCGGGCGCATCCCGGGCGGCTTCTTCAAGCGCGAGGGCCGGCCGACCGAGAAGGAGACGCTGACGTCGCGGCTGATCGACCGGCCGCTGCGGCCGCTGTTCCCCGAGGGCTTCTACAACGAGGTCCAGGTCATCATTCACGTGCTGTCGAGCAACCCCGAGGTGGATTCGGACGTGCCGGCAATGATCGGCGCGTCCGCGGCGATCTCGCTGTCGGGCATCCCGTTCAACGGTCCGATCGGCGCTGCGCGGGTCGGCTACATCGACGGCCAGTACGTGCTGAACCCGAACGCGTCGGAGCTGCCGTCGAGCCGGCTGAACCTGGTGGTGGCGGGCACCGCGAACGCGGTGATGATGGTCGAGTCCGAAGCCGACCAGCTGCCCGAGGACGTGATGCTCGGCGCGGTCGTGTTCGGGCACGAGCAGATGCAGGTCGTGATCGACGCGATCGACGAGTTGGTCGAGACGGCCGGCAAGCCCGAGTGGGATTGGCAGCCTCCGGTCCGCAACGAATCGCTGGCGGCGCGGATTGCCGCCATTGCGGAAGAAGACCTGCGCGCCGCATTCCGGATCCGCAACAAGCAGCAGCGCAACAACCGGCTGCGCGAGATCGGCGAGGCCGCCCGCACCAAGCTCGCCGAGCAGGCCGCGGCCGAGGGCGCCGCGCCGCCGGCCGATCACGAGTTCGGCGACGTGATGTTCGAGCTGCACTCGAAAATCGTGCGAAGCCAGATTCTGGCAGGCGAGCCGCGCATCGACGGCCGCGACACGCGGACCGTGCGTCCGATCGCGATCCGCACCGGCGTGCTGCCGCGCGCGCACGGTTCGGCGCTGTTCACCCGCGGTGAAACTCAGGCGCTGGTCGTGGCGACGCTGGGGACTGCGCGCGACGAGCAGATCATCGATGCGATCACCGGCGAGTACCGCGAGCGCTTCATGCTCCAGTACAACATGCCGCCGTTCGCCACCGGCGAGACCGGGCGCTTCGGTGCGCCGAAGCGCCGGGAAGTGGGCCACGGACGGCTCGCGAAGCGGGCGTTGGCGTCGCTGATTCCGCCGCAGGAGGAGTTCGCGTATTCGATTCGGGTCGTTTCCGAGATCACCGAGTCCAACGGCTCGTCGTCGATGGCCAGCGTCTGCGGCGGCTGCCTGGCGCTGATGGACGCCGGCGTGCCGATCAAGACGCACGTTGCCGGCATCGCGATGGGCCTGATCAAGGAAGGCAACAAGTTTGCCGTGCTGACGGATATCCTGGGGGATGAAGATCACCTGGGCGACATGGACTTCAAGGTCGCGGGCAGCACCAACGGCATCACCGCGCTGCAGATGGACATCAAGATCCAGGGCATCACCAGGGAAATCATGCAGGTCGCCCTGGCGCAGGCCAAGGAAGCGCGCATGCACATCC
>DATLGW010000498.1:0-1523 GCA_035540315.1 Burkholderiaceae bacterium
GCAGCCAGCACGGTTGCCGGCGATGCCGCCGGCAGCGACCTGATGAACGAGCTGACGCGATCGTTCGAGGCGACGGTGATCCGCACCGCATTGCGCCACACGCGCGGTCGCCGGATCGATGCCGCGCTGCGACTCGGAATCGGTCGCAACACGATCACGCGCAAGATCCAGGAGCTTCGGCTCGAGGACGACTGACACCCGCGCGCCAGCGGGCGCCGCGGCGTGCGCTGGCCAGGCGGTCGCGCGCGGCTAAGGGCGCGGCCAGCCCGCCCCGATTGCCGCTTCCCAGCGCTGCCGCTCGTTGACGAGCGTTCGCGCAGCCTGCGACGGCGTACTCGCGACCGGCGTCATCCGTGCCGAGCGAAACCGCTCCTGCATCGCCGGATCGCGCATCGCGTCGGCGACGGCTGCACCGATTCGCGCGATCCGCTCGGCCGGCATCGCCGCCGGCGCGAACAGCAGTTGCCATCCTTCGGCGACCACGGCGACGCCGGACTCCTGCAGCGTCGGGATCTGCGGCGTCTGCGGCGAGCGGTTCGCGCCGCTGGTCGCGACGATCCGCACCCGCCCCGCGTCGTGCAGCGGAAGCAACGAATCGAGCGCAGCGATCGCCACCGGCAGCTGCCCGCCCGCCAGATCGACGACCAGCGGCGGCGAGCCGCGGTAGCCGACCGGCTGCAGCCGCAGGCCCGCGTGCTCGCCCAGCGCGAGTGCGAGCAAGTGCGGCAGGCTCGCCAAAGCCGGCAGCCCGACGTTCGCGCGCTGCGGGTTCGCGCGCAGCCATTCGACCAGGTGCGACAGCGCGGTGACGGGGAGCGTGTGCGGGACTGCGACGCCGAGCTCGTAGCGCGTCAGCTGAGAGACCGCGACGAAGTCCTCGTAGGGGTCGTAGCCGACATCGTCGAGCATCAGCGGCGCGATCACGTTGATCGCGGGATTGCCGAGCAGCAGCACGTTGTCGGCAGCCGTGCTCGCCTTCACGTGTCGCGCCGCCACCCGGCCGCCGCCGCCGCTGCGGTTCTCGATCAGCACCGGAACGCCCAAACGCTGTCCGAGCGAATCGGCGAGCAGCCGTGCGGCGCGGTCCGACGAGCCGCCGGGCACGTAGCCGACGACAATCTTCAGCGGCCCGTCCAGTGCCTGTGCAGCGGCCTGCGGCGCGACGCACAGCGCGAGCAGCGCAACGATCCAGCGGCACAGCGCGAACATGGCGACTCCCGGTACGCCAGCCGATTCTAGTAAAGTTCCCCGGACGGCGGCCGCCGGCGGCGAAGTGCGCGTTCGCGGGGTGCAATGAAATACAAGGACTACTACGATACGCTCGGCGTCGCGCGCGACGCGAGCGACGACGAGATCAAGAAGGCTTACCGCAAGCTCGCGCGCAAGCACCATCCCGACGTTGCCAGCGAAGCGGGCAGCGAGGAGCGTTTCAAGGAGGTCGCCGAAGCATACGCGACGCTGAAGGACCCCGAGAAGCGTGCCGCGTACGATGCGCTGGGCCGGCGCGCGCCGGCCCAGCGCAT
>DATLGW010000499.1:0-6586 GCA_035540315.1 Burkholderiaceae bacterium
TGCGGCCACGACGGCCACACCGCGATGCTGCTGGCCGCCGCGAAATACCTCTCGCAGCATCCCCGATTCGACGGCATCGTCCACTTCATCTTCCAGCCGGCAGAGGAAGGCGGCGCCGGCGCCAAGCGGATGATCGACGAGGGGCTGTTCAACCGTTTTGCCTGCGATGCGGTGTTCGGCATGCACAACTGGCCCGGCATGGCGGTCGGCCAGTTCGGCGTGACGCCGGGACCGATGATGGCGTCGAGCAACGAGTTCGACATCGCGATCCGCGGCCGCGGCGCGCACGCGGCAATGCCGCAGAACGGCATCGACCCGGTGCTGGTGGCGACCCACGTCGTGCAGGCGCTGCAGTCGATCATCACGCGCAACAAGAAGCCGATCGACGCCGCGGTGCTGTCGTGCACCGCGATCCAGGCCGGGCAATCGACGAACGTGATCCCGGACGACGCCCGGATCCGAGGCACCGTGCGCACCTACACGCTCGAGGTGCTCGACCTGATCGAGAGCCGGATGAAGGCGATCGTCGGGCAGCTGCCGCCGGCATTCGGCGCCGAGGGCGAGCTGCGGTTCCAGCGCAACTACCCGCCGACGATCAATGATCCGGAGCAGACCCGCTTCGCCGTTTCGGTGGTGTCGTCGATCGTCGGGGAGCAGAACGTGAACGCGGCGATCGAGCCGACGATGGGCGCCGAGGATTTCGCGTTCATGCTGCTCGAGCGCCCCGGCTGCTACGTGTTCATCGGCAACGGCGACGGCACGCACCGGTCGCACGGGCACGGCATCGGGCCCTGCATGCTGCACAACCCCAGCTACGACTTCAACGACGAGCTGATCCCGCTGGGGGCGACCTACTGGGTGCGCCTGGTCGAGCGCTTCTGCGCGGTGACGCCTTGATCGACCAGCCCGTGCTGCGCCGCGACCTGGAGCCGACGCGGTGATCGCGTTCGTGATCCGCCGGCTGATCCAGGCGGTCGTCGTGATGCTGGTGGTCGCGTTCGTCGCGTTCTCGCTGTTCCAGTTCGTCGGCGATCCGGTCGCGACGATGCTGGGCCAGGACGCGACGCCCCAGCAGCGCGAAGAGCTGCGCCGCGACCTCGGGCTGGACCGTTCGTTCATCGTGCAGTTCGGCCGCTTCATCGGCAACGCGGTGCGCGGCGAGTTCGGCACCTCGTACCGGCAGGGACGCAAGGTGTCGACGCTGATCCAGGAGCGGTTGCCGGCGACGATCGAGCTGTCGCTGGCGGCGGCGCTGCTGGCGCTGGTGATCGGGATCCCGATGGGCGTGTACACGGCGCTGCGGAGGCGCGGCGTGCTGTCGAACGCTTTCCTCGCGCTGTCGCTGATCGGCGTGTCGCTGCCGACGTTCCTGATCGGGATCCTGCTGATCCTGGTGTTCGCGGTGATGCTCGGCTGGCTGCCGTCGTTCGGCCGCGGGCCGACCGTGCAGCTGGGCTGGTGGTCGACGGGGCTGCTGACCTGGGACGGGCTGCGCGCGCTGATCCTGCCGGCGATCACGCTGTGCCTGTTCCAGATGACGCTGATCATGCGGCTGGTGCGCTCGGAGATGCTCGAGGTGCTGCGCACCGACTACATCAAGTTCGCGCGCGCCCGCGGGCTGACGAACCGCGCGATCCACTTCGGTCATGCGCTGAAGAACACGCTGGTGCCGGTGATGACGATCACCGGGCTTCAGCTCGGCTCGATCATCGCGTTCGCGATCATCACCGAGACCGTGTTCCAGTGGCCGGGCATGGGGCTGCTGTTCATCCAGTCGGTGCAGGTCGCCGACATCCCGATCATGTCGGCGTACCTGTGCCTGATCGCGCTGATCTTCGTGACGATCAACCTGATCGTCGACCTGCTGTATTTCGTCGTCGATCCGCGGCTGCGGGTCGAGCGCGCATCGGCCGCCCACTGACGATGGACCCGGCAGCGCTGTCGCCGTTGCAGGCCGTGCGGGAATGGCACGACGAGCTCGCGCAGCTGCGCCGCGAGCTGCACCGCAATCCCGAGCTCGGCTTCGACGAGCAGTTCACGTCGTCGCTGGTCGTGCGCGAGCTCGAGCGCTTCGGCGTCGACGAGATCCACCGCGGCCTGGGACGCACCGGCGTGGTCGGCGTCATTCGCGGCAGCGCCGACGACCGCGGCCGCAGCGTCGGGCTGCGCGCCGACATGGACGCGCTGCCGCTGCAGGAAGAAAACGAATTCGCGCACCGCTCCGCCCGCGCCGGCGTCATGCACGCGTGCGGTCACGACGGCCACACGGCGATGCTGCTGGGCGCGGCGCGCTATCTGGCGCAGACGCGCGCGTTCAACGGGCGGGTGCACCTGATCTTCCAGCCGGCCGAAGAGGGGCTGGGCGGCGCGCAGGCGATGATCGACGACGGGCTGTTCGAGCGCTTCCCGTGCGATTCCGTGTTCGGCATGCACAACTGGCCGGCGCTCGCGCCCGGCCGGATCGGGCTGCGCGTCGGTCCGATGCTGGCCGCGGCCGATCGGGTCACGATCTGCGTCGAAGGCCGCGGCGGCCACGGCGCGCACGCGCACCGCGCGATCGACCCGGTGCTGGTGGCCGCGCAGATCATCGTGGCCGCGCAGTCGATCGTGTCGCGCAACGTCAGCCCGATCGACTCGGCGGTGGTCAGCCTGTGCTCGGTGCAGGCCGGCAATCCGCAGGCGATGAGCGTGATCCCCCGCGAGGCGCGGATCACCGGCACCGTGCGCACGTTCCGGCGCGACACCCAGGATCTGGTCGAGCAGCGGCTGCGAACGCTCGCCGAATCGGTGGCGGCCGGATTCGGCGCGACGGCGCTCGTCGACTACGAACGCGTCTACCCTGCCACCGTCAACAGCGAGACGCAGGCGCGGTTCGCGCGCGCGGTCGCCGCCGAGCTGGTCGGCGACGCGAACGTCGCCGACGACCTGGAGCCCAGCATGGGCTCGGAGGATTTCGCGTTCATGCTGCAGCGCTGCCCGGGCGCCTACCTGCGGATCGGTCAGGGCGGCGCCGAGTCCGGCTGTTTCCTGCACAATCCGCGCTTCGATTTCAACGACGAGATCCTGCCGCTCGGAAGCGCGCTGTATGCGCGGCTGGCCGAGCGGGCGCTGCCGCCATGATCGCGTTACGACGAGCTCTCGACAGCGACCTGCTCTTCAGCTTCCGCTCGAGCCCGGTCGCGGTCGCCTCGGCGCTGGTCGCGCTGGCGATGATCGCCGGCGCCGCGTTCGCGCCGTGGGTCGCGCCGCACGACCCGTTCGACATGCGCACGCTCGACCTGAACAACGCGCTGATTCCTCCGGCGTGGGAGCCGGACGGCCGGCTCGCGTATCCGCTGGGCACCGACAACCAGGGGCGCGACGTGCTGTCGACGATCCTGTACGGCGCGCGGATCTCGCTGCTGGTCGGGCTCGCGTCGGTGCTGCTGGCGGCGGTGCTCGGCGTGGGGCTGGGGCTGCTCGCCGGCTACGTCGGCGGCCACGTCGACGCGATGATCATGCGAATCGCCGACGTTCAGCTGTCGTTCCCGGCGATCCTGATCGCGCTGCTGATCAACGGCGTCGCCCGCGCCGCGCTGCCGTCGACGGCCGCATTCGACACGATGGCGCTGGTCGTGCTGGTGGGCTCGATCGCGCTGGCCAACTGGGTGCAGTACGCGCGCACGGTGCGCGGCTCGACGATGGTCGAGAAGAACAAGGAATACGTGCAGGCCGCCCGCGTGATCGGCGTGTCGCCGCCGACGATCATGGTCCGCCACGTGCTGCCGAACGTGATGGGACCGGTGCTGGTGATCGCGACGATCAACGTGGCGACCGCGATCATCACCGAGGCGACGCTGTCGTTCCTGGGCGTGGGCGTGCCGCCGACGACGCCGTCGCTGGGCACGATGATCAACACCGGCAACAACTTCCTGTATTCGGGCGAATGGTGGCTGGTGATCTTTCCCGGCACCGCGCTGGTGCTGCTGTGCATGTCGGTGAACCTGCTGGGCGACTGGCTGCGCGACGCGCTCAATCCGAAGCTGCGATGAAGCGATGATCGATCCGCGCGCGCCCGAACCGCTGCTCGAAGTGCGCAACCTGCGCGTGGAGTTCCCCACGCGGCGCGCGGTGCTGACGGCGATCGACGACGTGTCGATGTCGATTGCGCCCGGCGAGGTGCTGGGCGTCGTCGGCGAGTCCGGCGCCGGCAAGTCGGTGACCGGCGCGGCGATCATCGGACTGCTCGAGCCGCCGGGGCGCATCGCCGGCGGCGAGATCCTGCTGTCGGGCCGGCGGATCGACAACCTTCCCGCAGGCGAGCTGCGGCGAATCCGCGGCAAGGAGATCGGCGCGATCTTCCAGGATCCTCTGACGTCGCTGAATCCGCTGTACACGGTCGGGCGGCAGCTGATCGAGACGATCCAGACCCATCTGGACCTGAGCGGCTCGCAAGCGCGCGAACGCGCAGTCGATCTGCTCAAGCAGACGGGAATTCCGGCCGCCGAGGAGCGGATCGACCATTACCCGCATCAGTTCTCCGGCGGCATGCGCCAGCGCGTCGTGATCGCGCTCGCGCTCGCGGCAGAGCCCAAGCTGATCGTCGCCGACGAGCCGACGACCGCGCTGGACGTGTCGATCCAGGCGCAGATCATCACGCTGCTCAAGCGCCTGTGCCGCGAGCATCACACGGCGGTGATGCTGATCACGCACGACATGGGCGTGATCGCCGAGACCGCCGATCGCGTCGCAGTGATGTATGCCGGGCGGATCGCCGAGATCGGCCCGGTGGCCGACGTGATCCACCGGCCGCAGCATCCGTACACGATCGGCCTGATGGGATCGATTCCGGCAGTCGGCGAGCATCGCGACCGGCTCGCGCAGATCGACGGCTCGATGCCGCGGCTCGACGCGATTCCGCCGGGTTGCGCATTCAACCCGCGTTGTCCGCGCGTGTTCGAGACCTGCCGCCAGCGCCGGCCCGAGCTGCTGCCGGCCGGCTCGTCGCGCGCCGCCTGCTGGTTGCATGCGCCGGGCGTCGCACCCGATGCCGCGCGCGCCGGCAGCGAAACGCGCAGCGCCGCCCCGCGCGGCAACGCGCGCGGCGGGTTCACCGGAGCGACCGCGTCATGAGCCTGGTTCGCGTCGATTCGGCGAGCAAGGTGTTCGACGTGTCGCCGCCGTGGCTGAACCGCGTGCTCGAGCGCAAGCCGCGGATGCTGCTGCGGGCGGTCGACTCGGTTTCGTTCGAGATCGAGCGCGGCGAGACGCTGGCGCTGGTGGGCGAGTCCGGTTGCGGCAAGTCGACCGTTGCGCGGATGCTGGTCGGCCTGTATCGGCCCACGCGCGGATCGATCGCCTTCGACGGCCACGACATGTCGGCGCTGTCGAACGCCAGCGGCCGGCGGCTGCGCCGCCGGATGCAGATGATCTTCCAGGATCCGTATGCCAGCCTGAACCCGCGCTGGAAAGTCGCCGAAATCATTGCCGAGCCGATCCGCGTGCACCGGCTGCAGACGGGCACTGCGTCAATCGGCGATCGGATCGAGCAGCTGCTGCGTCACGTCGGACTGGCGGCCGCGGATGCGCAGAAGTACCCGCACCAGTTCTCCGGCGGCCAGCGCCAGCGGATCTCGATCGCGCGCGCGCTCGCGTCGCAGCCGGAGTTCCTGGTCTGCGACGAGCCGACGTCCGCGCTCGACGTGTCGGTGCAGGCGCAGGTGCTGAACCTGATGCGCGACCTGCAGCGCGAGCACGGGCTGACGTACCTGTTCATTTCGCACAACCTCGCGGTCGTGAACCACGTCAGCGACCGCGTCGGCGTGATGTACCTGGGCCGAATCGTGGAGCTGGCGCCGAAGTCGCTGCTGTTCTCGCGCCCGCGCCATCCGTACACGCGCATGCTGCTCGACGCGATCCCGGACGTGAAGATGACCGGCAAGTCGCGCCGCCCCGTCGCCGGCGAGGTGCCGAATCCGCTGAACCCGCCGCCGGGCTGTCCGTTCAACCCGCGCTGCCCGAACGCCTACGACCGCTGTCGCAGCGAGCGGCCCGAGCTGCTGCCGCGCAGCGACGGCGCGCTGGTGGCGTGCCATGCGGTGGAGGAAGGGCGGATCTAGCGAGGCGGCCGTCCTCAGAAGTAGGTCCTGATGGCCCGGGTCACCCGGCCGTCGTCGTCGACGCCCCAGATCAGCCGCCACTTGTCGAACGTCGTGCACGGGTGCGACACCCCGAAGCCGATCCAGTCGCCGATCGCCAGCGGATCGTCGGCGGGAATCTGCAGGTAGCCGTGCTGGTCGTTATGGGCGTTCAGCCGCCATGCGGCGGGCGCCGGCCGGGGTCGCGCGTCGCGGCCGGGACGGAACCAGTGCAACGGCGTCGCGAACCCGGCATCGGTGCCGACGTCGCGGCGACCGAGCGTGACGATCGCAAGCTGCGGCTCCGGCCGAGACTGCACGGCCGCCCACACCTGCAGCGCCGCGCGCAGCGTGCCCTCGCGGCTCGCTGCGGTGAGCCCGCGCTCGGCGACCGCCGCCAGGTGGCGGCGGTAGATGCCGTCGTCGTGGCTGAGGTAGCAGCCGCTGCGCAGCACGATCCGCACCGGCTT
>DATLGW010000500.1:0-13351 GCA_035540315.1 Burkholderiaceae bacterium
GCGAACCTGGCGTCGGTGGCGGCCGATGCTCGCGCAGCACCGCGCGGATCGCGTCGGCATCGGCGATGTCGGCGCGAATGAACCGGTAGCGCGGATCGGCCGCCACCGACGCCAGGTTCGCCGCATTTCCGGCGTAGGTCAGTGCATCGACGTTGAGCACCGGCTCGCCGCCGGCAGCCAGCCACTCGAGAATGAAATTGGAGCCGATGAACCCGGCCCCTCCGGTCACGACGATCATGAATCCGACAGGTGCAAGCGCTGCCGCAGCGCGGGCCGGCCGTTGCCGGTCCGTGTCGCGATTTCGCTGCCGGGCGCCTGCCGGGCCTGCCGCCCGGCGGACCGCGGTCGCCACCCGTCCCGAAGCCGCGCCATCGCGACGGCATTGTAGACGACTCCGACGATAATCCCTGCGTTGCCACTGCAGCAGCCGCAATGACCGATACGACTTCCTCGGCGTTCCTCGGGCGACAGCCGATCCTGAACCAGCAACACCAGCTGGTCGGCTACGAGCTGCTGTACCGCGCGAATTCGACCGACACGTCGGCCGAGTTCGCCGACGCCGTCGACGCCAGCCTGAACGTGATCGCGTCGCTGCTGCAGCACATGGGTGTCGAGCAGGTGCTCGGCGGCAAGACCGCGTTCGTCAACATCGGCACCGAGGCGCTGGCGCCCGACAGCCCGCTGGAGCTGCTCGATCCGAAGCGGACGGTGCTCGAGGTGGCCGTGGTGTCGCCGGACGAGGTGATGCTCGAGCGGCTGCAGCAGCTCAAGAGCGAAGGCTACGGGCTCGCCGTCACGCTGACGTCGCCGGCCACGCTGCGCGAGCCGGTGTTTCCGCTGGCGACCCACGTGAAGCTCGACCTGCTGCGGGTGCCGGTCGAGCAGCTGGCGCTGGTGGTCAAGCTGGTACGCAATGCGCCGGGGTCGCGGCGCACGCTGGTCGCCGAGAAGGTCGAAACGGCCGAGCAGGCGCGCGCGTGCCTGGCTGCCGGCGTCGATTGTCTTCAAGGCTACTACTTCGCGCGGCCGGAGACGCTGACGATCCGCAAGATCGAGCCGTCGCGGGTCGCGGTGATGAACGCGATCCGGCTGCTGCTGCGCAACGCCGACGTCACCGAGATCGACGCGTCGCTCAAGCGCGACGTCGCGCTGTCGATCAAGCTGCTGCGCTACATGAACTCGGCCGGCATGGGGCTGGCCTGCGAAGTCGAGTCGCTGAAGCACGCGATCCAGCTGCTCGGCTACAGCAAGCTGGCGCGCTGGCTGACGCTGCTGCTGGCGACGATCGAGAGCCGCGATCCGACGGCGCCGCTGCTGGCGCGCACCGCAATCACCCGCGGCCGCTTCCTGGAGCTGCTCGGCGAGTCGCGCTTCGAGCCGAAGGATCGCGACAACCTGTTCATCGCCGGCACGTTCTCGCTGCTGCCGGCGATGCTGCTGGTGCCGATGGACAAGGCGCTCGACGGATTGCGGCTGCCGCAGCAGATCACCGACGGGTTGCTGCACCGGACCGGCGAATTCGCGCCGTACCTCGAGCTGGCCGAGGCCTGCGAGGACCCGAACCTGACCGGCGTCGCGAAGCTGTGCCAGCGGCTCGAGCTGTCGCCGCGCGCGCTGAACAGCGCGCACACGCAGGCGATCGCCTGGGTCGAACAACTCGGGATCTGACCGAGCCGCAGCCGGCGGCCGCGGTACACTGCCGCGGTGACTGGATCGGCAATCCGCTTCGAAGGCAGCGGCCACGCGCCGCTGGTCGTGTCGACGCGCGGCGATGCGATCGAGAACGTCTTCCACGGGTCGATCGCGGTCGTCGACGACAGCGGCACGCTGCTCGCGTCGGCCGGCGACCCCGAAACGCTGACGTTCACGCGCTCGGCGCTCAAGCCGTTCCAGGCGGTGCCGTTCGTGCTCGACGGCGGGCCGCAGGCGCTGGGGCTGCAGCCGCGCGAGCTGGCACTGATCGCATCGAGCCACTCGGGCGAATCGTTCCATGTCGAAGGCGTCGAGCGGCTGCTCGCAGCCGCGGGCGCACGGGTCGCGCAGCTGCGTTGCGGCTGTCACGTGCCGTATTTCCACGAGGCGCTGCGGCGGCCGGTGCCGCCGGGCGCGTCATTCGACGCCCGCCATCACAACTGCTCGGGCAAGCACGCCGGATTCCTCGCGTATTGCCGGCTGCATTCGCTCGACGCGGAGCGCTACGTCGAGCGCGATCATCCGCTGCAGCAGCGGATCCGCAGCGTCGTCGCCGCGCTCGCCGGGCTCGGCGAGGACCGGATCGCGGTCGGCATCGACGGCTGCAGCGCGCCGAACCTGGCGTTGCCGCTGCGGTCGCTGGCACGGCTGTTCGCGCGGCTCGCGGCAGCCGGACAGAATGCGGAGCGCCGCGAACCGTTCGACGCGGCGCTGCGACCGATCGCCGACGCGATGGCCACGCATCCGCAGTACGTGTCCGGAACCGGCCGCAGCGACCTGGCATTCAGCGACGCGGGCGGCGGCGACTGGATCTGCAAGGCCGGCGCCGCCGGCGTGCAGGGGATCGGCGTGCGGTCGCGCCGCTGGGGCATCGCGGTGAAGATCGGCGACGGCAACGGCAGCGCACGCGACGTCGCGGCGATCGAGGCGCTGCGCCAGCTCGGGCTGCCGGGCGCGGCGGCGCCGGCGCTCGCGCAGTGGGCGCGGCCCGCGCTGCACAATGCCGCGGAGCTGCGCGTGGGCGAGTACGCGCCGGTTTTCACGCTTCGCCGCGAGCCGGGAAGTACACTGCCGGAACAACTTTCAGGGAGGGATCGATGATTCGCAGCAAACGCGTCGCGGCGCCACGCAGGTGGGTCGCAGTTTCGATCGTCGCGGCGGCGCTGAGCGCGCCGGCGCTGGCGGCCGATCCGAAGCCCGGGCTGTGGGAATACTCGGTCGAGATGCAGATGCCGGGAATGCGGTTGCCCGTGCAGTCGATGCGCAACTGCCTGACCGAGAAGGACCTGGCCGAGCGCAAGCAGTTCGCCGCCGACCCGAAGGCGAAGTGCACGATGGCGAATTTCAAGCAGACCGGCGACCAGGTCAGCTACGAGATGGTCTGCGACACCGACGCCGGCAAGATGACGATCAGCGCCACCGGCACCGTGACCGCCGAGAACATGCAGCTGGACACGAAGATGAAGATGACCGGCGGCCAGATGCAGATGCCCGAGATGTCGCAGCGGATCACCGGGCGCCGCGTCGGCGAGTGCAAGGGCTGACGCGATGGGCTCGACACGCGATCGGTCCGTCCGCCGCACGCCCGAGCAGCTGCGCAGCCACCGCTGGTTCGACGTGCCGACGCTGCGCGCGTTCGGGCACCGGTCGCGGATGCTGCAGATGGGCTTCGATCGCAGCGATTTCATCGGCAAGCCGGTGATCGCGATCATCAACACGTGGTCGGACATCAACCACTGCCACACGCACTTCCGGCAGCGCGCCGAGGAGGTAAAGCGCGGCGTATGGCAGGCCGGCGGCGTGCCGCTGGAGATGCCGGCGATGGCGCTGGCCGAGACGATCCAGAAGCCGACGACGATGATGTACCGCAACTTCCTCGCGATGGAGACCGAGGAGCTGCTGCGGTCGTATCCGGTCGACGGCTGCGTGCTGATGGGCGGTTGCGACAAGACGACGCCGGGGCTGGTGATGGGCGCGACGTCGATGAACCTGCCGGCGATCTACCTGCCGGCCGGCCCGATGCTGTCGGCGCACTGGCGCGGGCAGACGCTGGGGTCGGGATCGGACGTCTGGAAATACTGGGCCGAGCTGCGGGCGGGCAACATCACGCAGCAGCAGTGGGACGAGATCGAGAGCAGCATCGCGCGCTCGCCGGGCACCTGCATGACGATGGGCACGGCGGCCACGATGATGTCGATTGCCGAAGCGCTCGGGCTGACGCTGCCGGGCGCCTCGTCGATTCCGGCGCCGGATTCGAACCATGCGCGGATGGCGACGCTGTCCGGCAAGCGGATCGTCGACATGGTCTGGGAGGACCTGAGGCCGCGCGAGCTGCTGACTGCGGCCGCGTTCGACAATGCGGCGACGACGCTGATGGCGATGGGCGGATCGACGAACGCGATCATCCACCTGATCGCGATGGCCGGGCGCGCCGGCGTCGAGTTTGCGCTGGACCGCTTCAACCTGATCAGCGAGCGCACGCCGCTGCTGGCGAACGTGCGGCCGTCGGGCGAGCGCTACCTGATGGAGGACTTCTACTACGCCGGCGGACTGCGCGCGCTGCTTGCGCAGCTGCCGGATCTGCTCGCGCTCGATTGCCTGACCGTCAACGGCCGCACGCTCGGCGAAAACCTCGTTGGCGCCACGATCCACGACCCGGACGTGATCCGGCCGCGCGACCGCGCGCTCAAGCCCGATGGCGGCCTGGTCGTGCTGCGCGGCAACCTCGCGCCCGACGGCGCGGTCGTCAAGGTCAGCGCGATGGAGCCGCGGCTCGCGAAGCACCGCGGCCGCGCGCTGGTGTTCGACAGCTACGACGCGATGGAGCACGCGATCGACCGCGACGACCTCGACGTCGATGCCGACACCGTGCTGGTGCTGCGCAATGCCGGCCCGCTCGGCGGTCCGGGAATGCCGGAGTGGGGGATGCTGCCGATTCCGAAGAAGCTGCTGCGGCAGGGCGTCCGCGACATGGTCCGGATCTCCGATGCGCGGATGTCGGGCACCAGCTACGGCAGCTGCATCCTGCACGTCGCGCCCGAGGCGGCGGTCGGGGGGCCGCTCGCGCTGCTGCGCAGCGGCGACGTGGTCGAGCTCGACATCGCGGCGCGGCGGATCGACATGCGGGTCGACGACGCCGAACTGTCGCGGCGCCGCGCCGATTGGCGGCCGTCGCCGCCGCGGTTCGCCCGCGGCTACGGGCTGCTGATGGCGCAGCACATGCAGCAGGCGAACCTCGGTTGCGACTTCAAGTTCCTCGAAGGGACGGCGCCGACCGACGAGCCGGAGATTCACTGATCCAAGGCGCCGATGGCGCCGCAACGGCGACTGGGGGGCGCCCGGCGCGGTGTTCGGAACCCGCTTGTCACAGACGCGATTAAGAACTATTATCATTCCCATTGAATGCGCGGTCGCAGCTGGCCGTGCCCGTGACTTCTCCGCAGGTGCCGCCCGATGATCGTTTGTGTGTGCAAGGCCGTGTCGGACCGCCATCTGGGCGCGTTGGTGAGCGCCGGCTGCGATTCGGTCGAGCAACTCCAACTCGAAACCGGTTGCGGCACCCGCTGCGGCACCTGCCTGCCGCACGTCGAGGCGCTGGTGTCGCGCGCTGCCGGCGGCTCGGAATCGGCCGGTTCGGCGTTGTCGGCAGGGACTTGACCGGCATCCGCCTGCCGCCCGCGCGACAATCCCGGATTCACTGCTGGGGGCGGCGATGAAGGGCGATGCGCGCGTGATCGACGGGCTGAACGCTCAGCTCAAGAACGAGCTGACGGCGATCAACCAGTACTTCCTGCATTCTCGGATCTTCGGCCACTGGGGCCTGCACAAGCTCGAGAAGAAGGAGTACGACGAGTCGATCGGCGAGATGAAGCACGCGGATCGGCTGATGCAGCGGATCCTGATGCTGGGCGGGCTGCCGAACCTCCAGGACCTCGGCAAGCTGCTGGTCGGCGAGGACACGGCCGAGATCCTGCGCAACGACCTGGCGTCGGAGCAGGGGTCGCAGACGACGCTGAAGAAGGTGATCGCGCACTGCGAGTCGGTCAGCGACTTCGTGTCGCGCGAGATCCTGGTCGACATCCTCGAGGACACCGAGGAGCACATCGACTGGCTCGAGACGCAGCTCGAGCTGATCGACAAGGTCGGGCTGCAGAACTACCAGCAGTCGATGATCGATTCGCCGAGCTGATCGCGGCGCAGCGCCGGCGGGTTCACTGCGCAGCGCCTTTCGGCGCCAGCGGCTCGAAGCGGCCGAAGCGCACCATCGTCGTGCCCACGCGCAGGTGCGCCATCGACGGCATCACCAGCACGGTTTCATCGTACGGCGCGACGATCGCGCGGTCGCCGTCGTAGGCGATCGGGTCGCCGCGCTTCGGAATCACCTCCAGCCCCTTGAAGTCGCGGACGAACCGGAACTGCAGCGACTGCGCGACGACCGGCTCGGTCACGCGCACCAGCCGCTGCTCGGGCGGCGGCGCAAGCGGCAGCCTCGATTCGACCCAGTCCTGCGTCAGCACGCCGGTGCGCCACAGGAAGCGCAGCATCGTGTCGATCGCGACGTCGGCGGCGGATTTCTCCCAGTGCTGGCCGCATTCGATCAGCACCGCGGTGCGCGGGTGGGCCGGATCGCCGAACGCGCCGCGCTCGATCATCCGCAGCCCCGACGGATGCCCGGTGTCGATCAGCAGGTATTCGGGCACGCCGAGCTCCTGCGCGAGCACGGCCGCCTTCTCGCCGCCGCGGTCGGCGGCGCCGCAGACCATGATCGGCCGGCACGGCTCGTGCATCGAGTGGATGTCGAGCAGGTAATCGGCCTCGTCGACGAACGACACGAGCTCGCGGGCGCGGCGCAGCTCGACCGAGTCGCGCGGCCCGCGCAGCGTTTCGTCGGCCCAGATCCGGTTGTAGTCCTCGTCGACGAATCGGCTGGCGTCGGGCTCGTGCGGGTCCCAGCGCGAGAACGCCTCGACGTTCGCGAACGCGAGCGTCAGCATTCCGCGCTGCGGCCGCACGTCCTGCAGCATCAGCCAATCGAGCGCGATCGCGCCGCAGATCTCGTTGCCGTGCGTGAGCGCCTGCACCATCACCTGCGGTCCGGGGCGGCCGGAATCGAAGCGGTGAACGTAGTCGACGCCGGTGCTGCCGTGGCGATAGGCGCTGAGGTCGGGTGCGACCAGCTCGATCGGGTGGTCGTACGCGCGTTTCGGTGGCGTCATCGTCGTTTGTCTCCGCGAGTGTTCAAGCGTGCGCGTCGTTCAGATGGCATGCGGACCAGCGCTGCGGCGCAATGCTTCGCAACGGCGGCGAGTCGACGCGGCAGCGCGGCATCGCGTGCGGGCAGCGCGGATGGAAATGGCATCCGGGCGGCGGCGCCAGCGGCGACGGAATCTCGCCGGAAACCGGCGCGTAGCGGCGGCGGCGGCGATCCAGCCGCGGCACCTCCGCGAGCAGCGCACGCGAATAGGGATGATTCGGCGAATCGTACAGCGGCGCAACCGGCCCGATCTCGACCACGCGCCCCAGGTACATCACGACGATCCGGTCCGACAGGTGGCGCACGACGCCCAGGTCGTGGCTGATGAACAGGCACGTCAGCCCGAGCTGCTCGCGCAACTCCATGAACAGGTTCAGCACCTGCGCCTGGATCGACACGTCCAGCGCAGCGACGGCCTCGTCGCAGACCAGGAACTCGGGACGGATCGCCAGCGCGCGGGCGATTCCGATCCGGGCGCGCTGCCCGCCCGAGAACTGATGCGGGTAGCGACGCGCATACGCCGGATCGAGCCCGACCCTGCGCAACATCGCCGCGACGTGCTCGGCGGCGTCGGCCGGATCGATCAGCCGGTGCGCGAGCGGCGCCTCGGCGAGCGCGTCGCCGATCCGCATCCGCGGGTTCAGCGACGCGAACGGATCCTGGAAGATCATCTGCACCTGCGGCCGGCGGCCGGGCCGCAGCACGACCGGCTCGCCGCGCAGCCGCACGTCGCCGGAGGTCGGCGGCAGCAGCCCCGCGATCACGCGCCCGAGCGTCGACTTGCCGCAGCCGGATTCGCCGACCAGCCCGACGACTTCGCCGTCGGCGACATCGAAGCTGACGTGATCGAGCGCATGCACGGTCTGCTCGCGGATCGAAGCGCCCAGCCGCGCGGCGATCCGCTCGGCCAGGTCGAGCCGGCGCACGAAACGCTTGCAGACGTCGCGGATCTCCAGCAGCGGCGCCGTCACGATCCCGCCTGCAACAACGGATGGATGCAGCGGACCCGGCGCGCGTCGATCGGCAGCAGCGTCGGCGCGTCGTTGCAGCGCGCGCTCGCGCGATCGCAGCGCGGCGCGAACGCACAGCCGGCCGGCAGCCGCGCCAGCGACGGCGTCATGCCCGCGATCTGGTGCAGCCGCCGGCCGCGCGGATTGTTCGCCGGCACCGACTGCAGCAGCCCGCGCGTGTACGGATGCAGCGGCGAATCGAGCACCGCGTCGACCGGCCCCTCCTCGACGATCCGTCCGGCGTACATCACGGCGATCCGGTCGGCCAGGCCCGCGACCACCGCCAGGTCGTGCGTGATCCAGATCAGCGCCGTGTCGCTGTCGCGCACCAGCTGCTGCATCTCGTACAGGATCTGGCCCGCGACCGTCACGTCGAGCGCGGTCGTCGGCTCGTCGGCAATGATCAGCGCGGGCCGGTGCAGCAGCGCGATCGCGATCGCCACGCGCTGGCGCATGCCGCCGGAGAACTGGTGCGGATACTGGCGCAGCCGCTCGTCGGCCGCGGCGATGCCCACGCGCGCGAGCGCATCGCGGCAGCGCTCGCGCGCCGCCGCGAGCGGCATCTTCTCGTGCGCGAGCACCGTCTCGATCATCTGCGTGTCGATCCGCAGCACCGGGTTGAGCGTCATCATCGGATCCTGGAAGATCTTCGCGATGCGCCGGCCGCGGATCGTCCGCAGCGTCTGTTCGGGCGCGCCGACGAGCTCGCGGCCCTCGAAGCGGATGCTGCCGGCGGCGATCCGTCCGGGCGGATCGATCAAACCGAGGATCGAGAAACCCGTGACCGACTTGCCCGAGCCCGACTCGCCGACCAGGCCCAGGATCTCGCCGCGCTGCAGCGACAACGACACGCCGTCGACCGCCGCGATCACGCCGTCACGGGTCGCGAACTCGGTGCGCAGGTTCTCGATGCTCAGCAGCGGTTCGGCGGCGGCGGTCATGCGTTCGGCGGCGCGCACGCAGTCTCAGCGCGCGAGCCGCGGGTTCAGCACGTCGCGCAGCTGATCGCCGACCAGATTGATCGACAGGATCGTCAGCAGCAGCGCGATGCCAGGGTAGACCGAGATCCAATAGCGGCCCGACAGCAGATACTCGTAGCCGTTCGCGATCAGCAGCCCGAGCGACGGCTCGGTTGTCGGCAGTCCCAGCCCGAGGAACGACAGCGTCGCCTCCAGCGCGATCGCATGCGCGACCTGCACCGTGCCGACGACGATCAGCGGCGGCAGCGCATTCGGCACCAGATGCCGCAGCAGGATCCGCGAGCTGCGCAGTCCGAGCCCGCGCGCGGCCTCCACGTAGTCCTTGTGGCGTTCGACCAGCGCGGCCGAGCGCGCAGTGCGCGCGTAATACGCCCATTGCACGGCGACCAGCGCGACGATGATCTTGTCGACTCCTTTGCCGAGCGTCGCGATCAGGATCAGCGCGACCAGGATCGCCGGGAAGCCGAGCTGGAGGTCGACGATCCGCATCAGCAACTGCTCGAAGCGACCGCCGCGGTAGGCGGCGAGGATCCCCAGCCCGGCGCCCAGCGTCAGCGCAATCAGTCCGCTCGCGACGCCGACCGACAGCGACACGCGCAGCCCGTACAGGATCGCCGACCACATGTCGCGACCCTGGCCGTCGGTGCCGAGCAGGTACAGCATCCCGTCGGCGCCGCGCGATCCCGGCGGCAGCCGCGAGTCCATCAGGTCCAGCTTGCCGAGGTCGTACGGGTTCTGCGGCGCGATCCACGGCGCGAACACCGCGAGCGCGAGCACGACCGCCAGCAGCGCAAGCCCCGCCAGCGCCAGCCGCGATTCGGCGAACTGGGTCGCGAACCGCCGCCACGGCGTCTCGACCGCGACGGCCGCCTCGGCCACCGACGGCTGCTGCGGCGCGCCGGGGGCGCCGCGATCGCCGGGGACTGCCGCGCTCACCGATTCACGTCCTCAAGCCTGCGCAGCGTCGATCCGTACCCGCGGATCGAGCACCGAGTACAGCAGATCGACGGCCAGGTTGATCACGATGAACATCAGTACGGTGATCAGCAGGTACGCGACGACGACCGGGCGGTCGAGCTGGAAGATCGAGTCGATCACGAGCTTGCCCATCCCCGGCCATGCGAAGATCGATTCGGTGACGATCGCGAACGCGATCACCGAGCCGAGCTCCAGCCCGATCACCGTGACCAGCGGGATCAGGATGTTCTTCAGCAGGTGCACGCCCAGCACCCGCGAGCGCGGCAGCCCCTTGGCGCGCGCATAGCGGATGTAGTCGAGCAGGATGTTCTCGCGCACCTGTGCGCGCGTCAGCCGCACGATCAGCGACAGCTTGAACAGCGCCAGGTTCAGCGCCGGCAGCAGCGCGTACTTCAAGCCGTCCCAATGCACGATCGACAGCTGCAGCCCCAGCACGTCGACGGTCGGGCCGCGGCCGGTGGACGGCAGCCAGCCCAGGTGCACCGCGAACAGCATGATCAGCAGCAGCCCGACCCAGAACGTCGGCAGCGAAAAGCCGAGGATCGATCCGGCCATGATCGCCTTGGCGATGCGGCTGTCGGGTTTCAGGCCCGCGTACAGCCCGAGCGGGATTCCGAGCACGACGGCGAACAGCATCGCGAGCACCGCCAGCTCGAGCGTCGCCGGCATCCGCTCGACGATCACCTCGAGCGCGGGGCGGCCGTAGACGAAGCTGATTCCGAGATCGCCCGACGCGGCGTTCTTCAGGAACAGCGCGTATTGCAGCCACAGCGGCTTGTCGAGGCCGAGCGCGACGCGGGCGCGCTCCTTCTCGATCTGGTCCGCCTGCGGGTTGACCAGGATCTCGACCGGGTCGCCGACGACGAACAACCCGGCGAACACGAGCACCGACGTGACCAGCAGCACGACGACCGTCTGCGCGATCCGGCGCAGCGAGTACACGAGCACGGCAGCGCGCCTCGCCGGGGCCGGCAGTCAGCGGTGCAGCGTCACGTCGGTGCGCGGCATCAGCGCGCCGGCTTGACCTCGAACGCGAGCGTGTACTGGTCGGCTCGCGGCGTGTACGACAGCCCCTTGCGCATTCCCCACGCCGACACCTCGAAGTGCAGCGGAATGATCCCCTGCAGCTCCATTGCGCGCTCGCTCGCCGCGGCCAGCAGCAGACCGCGCTTGGTGTCGTCGATCGTCGTCAGCGCGGTCGAGATCATCGCGTCCAGGCCGTCGTTGGAGAAGCGGCCGCGGTTGGCCGCGCCGTTGCCCTTGCTCGGGTCGAACGTGCCGACCAGCGCACGCAGCGGCGAGCTGGTGTCGCCGCTCTCGGCGCCCCAGCCGGCCAGCAGGAACGAGAACTCGAGCTTGGAGCCGCGCGAGAAGAAGATGTTCGCCGGCATCGTCTCGAGCTTGGTGTCGATGCCCACGCGCGTCAGGAACTGAGCGACCGCCTGCGCGACCTTCTCGTCGTTGATGTAGCGGTTGTTCGGCGAATGCAGCGTCAGCTGAAAGCCGTTCGGATAGCCGGCCTCGGCCAGCAGCTTGCGCGCGCCCTCGGGGTCGTGTTTCTCCGGCCCGAGCTTCTTGCTGGTGCCGAAGAACTGCGGGGCCAGGAACTGGCCTGCCGGCACCGCCTGCTTCTCCATGATGCGCTCGACGATCGCGTTGCGGTCGATCGCCTTGGAGATCGCCTTGCGAACGCGCACGTCGCGCAGCGGGTTCTCCTCCAGCGGCTTGCCGTCCTTCGCCCGCACGAACGGCGAGTTCTTGTCGCGGCCGGTGTCCATGTGCAGGTAGATCACGCGATTCGACACCGCGCTCTTGACCTCGAGCTGCGGGTTCGATGCGATCCGCTGCATGTCGGCGGTCGGCACGTTCTCGATCATCTGCACGTCGCCCGACAGCAGCGCGGCGACGCGGGCGGCGCCGTTCGTGATCATCCGGAACTGCAGCCGCGTCCACGCGGGCTTCGGACCCCAATAGCCTTCGTTGCGCTCCAGGACCACGCGGTCGCCGGCCTTGTAGTCGACATACTTGTACGGGCCGGTGCCGATCATCGCCTTGCCGGAGTTGAAGTCCTCGGTGCGCGCCGACTCTGCGACCGCCTTGGACAGGATGTGCACCGCAGTCAGGTCGCGCGGCAGCAGCGGATGCGCGGCCGGGGTCTTCAGCACCAGCGTGTGCGAATCGGTCGCCTGCACGCTGGAAATCGGCTTGACGAACTGCGCGAACGACGCCGGGCTGTTCGGCACGTTCGGCACCCGCTTGAACGTCGCGATCACGTCTTCGGCGGTGAACGGCGACCCGTCGTGCCACTTCACGCCGCGGCGCAGCTTGATCTCCCAGGTCGTGTCGTCGGTCGCGCGCCACGATTCGGCCAGCCCCGGCTTGAGGTTCTGGAACTCGTCGGTGGCGATCAGCGTATCGAACACGTGCTTGACCAGCCCGTTGTTCGGCGTCAGGTTGTGGAAATGCGGGTCGAGCGAGCTGATCTGCGCCGACAGCGCGACGATCAGCTCGGAGTTGGCAGCAGCGCCCTGCGCGGTTGCCGGCGACTGCGCGACCGCAATCGCTAGCGTCGCGGCAGCGGCCGCGATCGCGAAACGGCGGCGCGCCGGCGCCGCAGCGGAACCTGGGAACGAGCGAGCTGGGCGGGTCGCCATCGCGAGTCTCCGTCTGGGTGTGGACGGCGCACAGCTTACTCGACTTCTGCAGCAGCGGGCAGGGGTGCGGTGATGCTCGTCAAGGACCGGTTTCGACCGGATGGCGCGCGCCCTTGGCTGCCTGGACGAGCTTTCGGTCGCGGGTCGCAAGCGGCAGGCTGCGGCGGATCGCCAACTCGAGGTAGGCTGCATCGTATGCGCTCAGCCCGAAGCGATCCGCCAGCGAATCGAGCGTCGCCATCGAAACCGGATCGCGGTCGATCATCAGCGGCAACGACAACGCAGCCTCGACGAGCCGCTTGCGCTGCTCGCCAGTCACTCGGCCTCGCCGCTGTGCGCTCAACAGCACGTTCGCCGTCTCCAGCACCCAGAGCGCCGGAACCCACGCGGTTTCGACGCCGCAGCGGTCCAGCATCCGTTCGCTGAAAGCGGTCGTCTCGTCTTCGAAAAGCCAAGCTGCGGTCACCGAAGCATCGACCACCAGCCCCGTCATCTGCGCCCGGCGTCGATCAGGTCGCGCAATGACAATCCCTGCAAGCGAACGCCGCGTCTCGCATCGCGCAGTCGCTCGATTGCTTCGCGTGCCTTCCGCTGCCCGTCCGCGTCGCGGGGCGGCACGAGCCGCGCTACGACGACGCCACGGCGCGTGATCGTGACCTCCTCGCCGCTTTCGACGCGATCGATCAGCTCGGACAGCCGGTTCTTGGCTTCGAAGATCCCGATACGCATGGCAGGAGTCATAGTGCAGCTAGACAGCTAGCTTATCACGATCGGCCTTGCTGC
>DATLGW010000501.1:0-6881 GCA_035540315.1 Burkholderiaceae bacterium
ACCGAATGCCGGATCACATAGGCGCTCGTCGCCGGCGGCAGCTCGGCCGCTACCACCGCGTCCTTGATCGGCCATTTCCAGCTGTCCTTGTTCCAATGCGTGCCATCGGGGCGGCCAACCAGCGGCGCGGCCGGCAGCTTCCCCTTTGCCTGCTGCCCAAGGAAGTCCGCCGTCGCCTGCGGCATCGTGATTCGCCGCTCCTTGCCGGCCTTGTCCTTGCCGATGCGCAGCGACCGCAACCGCGGGTTGTAGTCGCCAACCGTCAGCTGCGCCATCGCCCCCGGCCGCAACGGCAACAGCGCGAGCGCCTGCAGGAACGGCCTAACCTCCGGGGTCGCCTTCTCAAGCAGCTTCTTGCGGTCAGCGCGGTCCAGATAGATATCGCGACGGCCATCGGCGTTCTTGATCGGCTTGAGCGCCTTGCGCCACGCCACATCGCTTGCGATCAGCCCATCCGCGTGGGCCCGATTGAACGCCGCGCGCAGCGGCACCATGTCGCGATTGATCGTGCCAGGCGCTCGCGGCCGCGTTTCGTTCTTGTCTTTGCTGCGCGAGACCTTCGCGGGCAGCGCGCGCATTCGCGCGAGCCAGGAATCGAAATGGTCCTTGCGCAAGCTGTTGCCGGATACGTCGACGTTCGCGATCGGGTCCGAGTAGACGTATCGCTTGAGCCGCGCTTCCTGCTCGGCGGCGGTCTTGTCGCGACCTTCGGCCCGCAGCGCCCTGATGTGGCGCTCACACACCTGCTTCGCCGTCATCTTGCGGGTAACGACGCCGGCGCCGCAGGCGGCGAACCAATCGGCCGCGGACTTCGACGCCGCATCCCACTGCGCGTGCGCAGGTAACGAACCGTCAACCTGAAGCCGCGTGAAGTGCTGCCGCCGGCGCGTCGGATCGCTCGTATCGATACTGCGCGCCCACCACGAATCCTCGAATGCATTCCGGCGGAACCCAATCGACTTGTTCGTGCCGACGCTCCACCAGTGAATGCGATTGGGGTTAATCGGAAGTCTGTCGCGAACCCCTGCTTTGCGGATATCGTGCGGCATTGGCTCGAGCGCTCCGTCAACTTTCCGTCAACATCTTAGACGAAACACGTCAGCACGTCACGACATCAATTACTTAGTAATCAATGACTTAACCTTGCGTCACTTGCCGTCATTTACGGGTTTTTCCGCCTTCACACGGCAGGGGTCACTGGTTCGAACCCAGTACCGCCCACCAGAGATCATTAGGAATTCAGTCGGTTACTGCAGCCCACATCTCTGCGAAAATCGGCTCCGTCAACTCCAAGCGACGAGTGCGTCAACGCCACCGGGAGCATCCCGGTGTTTCTTGGAGCGGTCGGAAACCACACCCAGACGCGGTACTCATGGTGGAACTAGGCAAGCCGCGCCCGCCGACCCGCCCAACGCTGGCGTCGCAGCTTCGCTGTCGCCCAGAAAGCACGTCGCTCGCAGATCACCGCGCTGCGCGCGAAGCGGGAGTGAGCAACCCTTCGTGCGAACGCAGCCCCTGAGGGCGAGCGCGCGCGAGCGCGTGCAGCAAATCCCGGTTCGACTGATATGCGTGCAAGTAGAGCGGGTACAGCTCCGAGTAGCGTTCGGCTGCCGCGGCATCGGGTTGCACCGACGATCCTCCGGCCATCCAGGGCTGCGGCAATGAACCCGCGGCGTCGAACGCTCCCGCGGCGATTGCGCCCAGGTACGCAGCGCCGAGCGCTCCGCCTTCGGCAACCCGGCACACCTGCTGGGGCAGCCCACTGACGTCCGACATCACCTGCCGCCACAGCGGAATCCGGCTGCCGCCGCCGCTCGCGAACAGCCTTTCCGGTGGCTGGCCCGCCGTGGCCAGTGCGCAAAGGTTATGGCGAAAGCTGAACGCAATTCCCTCCAGCAGCGCCCGCAACACGTGCGCGCGCGAATGCTCATGGGACAGGCCGATCAGCATTCCCCGCGCGTCCGCATCGAAGATCGGCGCCCGTTCTCCCGCGAAATAGGGCAGGCACAACAAACCGTCGGCACCGGGAGCGATTCGCTGCGCCTGCTCGACCAGGTCCTGCAGACGGTCCGCCCCGCCGAACTCGCGCATGAACCAGTCGAGCAACGAACCGGCTGATGACGTACCCGTCAGCAGCGTCGGCTGCTCGCTGCCGAGCAGGTACGACGGCCACAGCGGTGGTCGCGGAGCGAACTGAGTGACGCGTTCGAGCAGGAACAGCGTGCTGCCGTACATCACCAGCAGATCGCCGACCGATCCCACACCCGAGCCGACTGCCTCGGCGACAACGTCGGCGGTGCCGCACGCGACCGGCGTGCCCTCGCGCAGCCCGGTCAGCCGGGCGGCCGACCGATTGACGGTGCCGCAGGCGGCCCCGGGCCAACCCACGTCGGGAAGCCGAGGCCCATCGCCGAGCATCGATTCGCGGATCGCTGGATTCCACGTCATCGTCGACGGAGAGAACAACGGGTCGTACGACAGCGCCGTGTGCACGTCGATCATAAAGCGCCCGCACAGCCTGGCGGTAACGTAAGCCACCGGAGATGCGATCCACGCAGTCCGACGCCACACTTCGGGTTCGTTCTCACGCAGCCACAGGATCTTGGGCCCAACGCTCTGCGCGGATAGACGACGCGCGGTTGCCGACAGCAGCTGCTGCTCGCCCAGTTCGCGGTTCAGCCGCTCGATCTGTGCGACCGCGCGATTGTCGATGCCGTAGAGGATCCCAGGTCGCAGCGCACACCCGTCGGCGTCGACCGGAACGAAGCTCGCGCCGATGCCGCAGAGGCCGATTCCGGCAATCGCCTCGGAGGGCACGGCCGTCGATGCAAGCAATTGCGCGACCGCTCGCATCGACAGGCCCCACCAGATGCGCTCTGCGTCCATCTCCGCCCAGCCCGGTCGCGGGTGATCAATCGCGTGCGGCAGGCGGACGGCGCCGCCGATCCGGCCGTCGGCATGGACCAGCAGCGCCTTGACAGCCGACGAGCCGATATCGATGCCGATGAAGAGCTCTGCTGACATCGCGCGTGGAGACCTCGGCAGCTCAAAACGGGTGATCCCAGACCGATTCGTTCGGGTCGGTTACCACGTCGACGACGAACGGACCGTCGAAGCGACGCGACGCATCCAGCGCCGCCCTCAGCTCGCTCGGACGCTCGACACGCACGCCGGCACCCCCCATCGCCTCAGCGACGCGATCGAAGCGGATGTCTCCGAGATCAACGCCGTCGATTCGAGGTCCGTACTTGTGCAGCTGCTCCTGGCGGATGTTGCCGTAGCCACAATCGTTCATCACGACGATCGGAAGCGGCAAGCGCAACCGAACTGCCGTCTCGATTTCGGCCAGCGTCATTCCGATCGCACCGTCGCCTGCAAGCACGACCACGTCGCGCGCGGGGTCCGCGAGCTTGGCGCCGATCGCGGCGGGGACCGCAAATCCCATGTTCGAGAAGTTCACTGGTCGCATGTAGTCCATTCGATCGCGGATCGTAAGCAGATGCGTCCAAATTCCGCAATTGCTGGCATCGACGCACCACACGGTATCGTCGCGACCGAATTCGTCCAGGGCCGCGATCAGCGACTGCGGCCGCACCGCCAATCGCTGCTTGCCGTCGTCGGCGAACGACGCGGCTCGCCACGCGGCGCGCTCGCAAGACAGCTCCTGCAGCCACGATGCGCGCGTCTCCAGCCCAGACGGGGCAGGGGCCTGCTGCAACGCTTGAAGCACCGCCAGGGCGTCGCCTTGAACTGCCGTCTCGACCGCGTAGCGGCGACCGATGCGAGTCGGATCGATGTCGATCTGGGCAATCGGCGGCAATTGCAGCGACCAGCGCGACGTGCTCACGCCGTTGAGGCTGTTGCCGATCGCGATCACCAGGTCGGCCTGCTGGAGAATCGCATTCGCCAGCCGCGTGCCGACCCGCGAGCGGGCGCCGAACACGTTCGGATGCGTCGTCGGCACGATTCCGATGCCGTTGAACGTCGTGATCACCGGCAGTTGGAAGCGTTCCGCGAACTGCAGCAGCTCGGCGCCGGCGCTGGCACATCGCACGCCGTTGCCCGCCCACACGACCGGACGGCGAGCGGATTCCAGCCGACGCAGCAGTCGCTCGATCGCGGCCGGGTCGGCAAGCGAGCGCTGCGGGTCTTCAACGCGTGCGGCCGCCGGACCGAAGAGCTCGACCTCCCCTTTTTCAAGCATATCGCGCGCGAAATCCAGATGCACCGGCCCCGGCTTGCCGTTCATCGCGATGCGGAACGCCTCCGCGATCGCCGCGGATGTCTCGTCCGGGTGCCGCACCTGATACGACCATTTCACCAGGGGGCCGAGAACGGCAACCGCATCGGCGTGCTGCGCATCCTCCCAACCCATGTCGCGCAGCGTGTTGTTCACGGTCAGCGCGAGCATGGGGTTGGAGTCGCGCAGCGCCGCGGCCAACCCAGTCGCGAGGTTCGTCGCCCCCGGGCCGCAAGTCGCGAGGCAGACGCCGGGCCGTCGACGCAGTCGGCCCCAAGCCGCTGCGGCACTGGCCGCGCCGTACTCGTGGCGCGTCGCGACGAAGCGGATCGGGCTGTCGATCAGCGCATCGTTAAGCGCCAGCGTGTGTCCGCCGGGAATGCCGAAAATCACTTCCACTCCCTGCACGTGCAGGAACTCGATGACCTGTCGGCCTGCGTTCGTTTTCATGTGTCGATTCATGGTTCCCTGGCCGCAAGGGCTTGCATCGCGTCGCTGCGGATCAGGCTCCAGATCTCGTCGATCCGCTGCGAATACTCCGGCCGCGCGCGAACGCTCGAGCGCGGCCGATCGAAATCGTTCCTGATGTCGGACTTGATCAGCCCGGGTCGCGCCGACATGACGATGATCCTGTCGGCAAGATAGACCGCCTCGTCGATGCTGTGCGTCACGTACAGGACGGTCTTGCGGCTCGGCCCTTCGCCCCACACGCGCAGCAGGTCGTCCTGCATGATCTGCCGCGTCTGCGCGTCAAGTGCGGCCATCGGCTCGTCCATCAGCAGCACCTCAGGGTCGTTCGCGAGCACGCGTGCCAGTGCGCAGCGCTGCCTCATGCCTCCGGAGAGCTCGTGCGGATATCGGTGCTCGAAGCCGACCAGCCCGACGCGTTCGATCAGCTCGCGCGCTCGCCGGTCTCGTTCGGCGCGTGCGACGCCGGCCGCCTTCGGGCCGAATCCAATGTTCTCCAGCACCGACATCCACGGGAACAGCGCATAGTCTTGGAAGCAAACGCCCCGGTCGCGACCGGGCGCCACGATCGCCCGACCGTCGAGCGCCACCTCGCCGGCAGTCGCCCGGATGAGCCCAGCCACGATGCTTAGCAGCGTAGACTTGCCGCAGCCGCTCGGGCCGACGATCGCTACGAATTCGCCGTCGCTCACCGTGAACGAGATCGGCCCGAGCGCCTTCACCTGCTCGCCGGTGCGCGCATTGCGGTAGGTCATCTCCACTGCCCGGCAGGCGAGCTTCGAATCCGAGATGCTCGTTTTTGCTAGCGTTGCGCCCATGGCGTCAGCATCCGTTCCAGGCGACGAAAGCCCCGATCGATCAAGAGCGCGATGATCCCGACGGTGATCATTCCGACGATGATGTAACGCAGCTCTAGCGAATAGCTGAGAAAGATGAACATCATCTGCCCGATGCCGCCGGAGGCGCCGCCGCCAGACTTGGATCCCACGGTCATCTCGGCGGCGATGATCGCAGCCCAGCCCACGCCCATTCCGATCCGCGCGCCCAAGACGATCGAGGGCAGCGCGCCCGGAA
This sequence comes from Burkholderiaceae bacterium, assembly GCA_035540315.1. GTDB lineage: Bacteria > Pseudomonadota > Gammaproteobacteria > Burkholderiales > Burkholderiaceae_E > DATLGW01. Next base: position 5,783 of record DATLGW010000501.1, read on the forward strand.
GCACGACGTCTCGCACCAGCAGCAGCCGCCCCGCGCCCAGCGTGCGGGCCGCATCGATCAATCGCTGGTCAATCGACCGCAGCCCAGCGACTGTGTTGACGAACACTGGGAAGAAGACGGCGTAGCCGACGATGAACATCGCCGAATAGGTGCCGGTGCCGAACCACAGGATCGCCAGCGGAATCCATGCGATCGGCGCAATTGGCCGAAACGTCTCCACCAGCGGGTCGATCAGGTATTCCGCTGGCTTCCACAGCCCCACCATCACCCCCAGCGCGACCGCGGCGGAGAACGCGATCGAAAAGCCGCTCGCGATCCGGATCAGGCTCTCGAGGATCGACCGCGGCAGCTCGCCGCTCACCGTCAGCTCCCAGAAACCTCGCAGCACCCCGGTCGGCGTCGGAGCGATCCCGGTGGTCGTGCCCTCGACCGGTGCCAGCGCCTGCCACAACGCCAGCAGCGCCAGCGGGACCACGAACGGGCGCAACGATCGCAGCGCGCTTCGGCCGGACCGCCGCGCGGAAATTGCGCTGGTCAGGATACGCTCAGACACGCTGACTCCAGCCGCCCCACCACGGAGTCACCGCACGCGCAGCCCGGCGCAGCATCCAGTCCATCAGATAGCCGATCACTCCGATCGTGAACACTCCGACCAGTACCCGGCTGCTCATCAGCATCGTGCGGTTCCACTCGATCATGTAGCCCAACCCCGAGGGCGCACCGACGAGCTCCGAAGCGATTACCGCCATCCAGCCCACACCAAGACCCAGGCGGGCGCCGACGAAAACCAGCGGCAATGCGGCCGGGAAATAGACCTCGCGCAGGATCATTGCGCGCGATGCCCCGAGCGTGCGGGCCGCGTCGACCAGCCGGCGATCAACCTGCCGCACCGCGCCGGCTGTGTTCAGGATGAACGGGAACACCGCCCCGTAGAAGATGATGAAGTGCGGCAGCGCCTCGCCAATGCCGAAGATGTACAGGCCGAGCGGGATCCACGCGATCCCAGAGATCGGGCGCAACGCCTCCACGACCGGTCCGATGTACGCCTCCAGACCGCGCGACAGGCCCATCAGGAAGCCCACGGGGATGCCCACCGCCG
>DATLGW010000502.1:0-15155 GCA_035540315.1 Burkholderiaceae bacterium
CACGAAGCAGGGTAGCGCGTCCGGCACCGGCTCGGCGGCTGGCAGCGGAACCGCTGCGGGCAGCACGACCGGAACCGGCAGCGGCACCGGCACCGCGGGCACTCGCGACGCGGGTGCGGGACCGGCGACCCCGCCGAGCCCGACGCGCTGACGCGCGTCTTGCCGCAGGCGAGTCCGCAATTCGCGGCGCTCGCCTGCGAGCCGGCCTATCGCGGCCTGACCGCCCTGGCGGCGGTCAGGCCGCAGTCCATTGCAGACCCTCGTCCTGAGTCGCGACCAGGATGTCGTCGACGTCCGCGCCGATCGCAGCCGCGAGCGCGCGTTGCGCGAGCTCGGGCCGGTTGTTCTGACGGCTCAGGTGCGCGGCGACCACGCGGCGCAGCCGCGCATTGTCGAGCGACTGCAGGACCCGCGCCGAATCGTCGTTCGCCAGATGACCGTAGCGGCCGGAGATCCGCTGCTTCAGTCGCGGAGGGTAGTCGCTGCCGGCGAGCAGATGCGAATCATGGTTGCACTCGAGCACGAGCGCAGTGAGGTCCGCCAGCGCGCGCGGCAGATGCGCGGTCGGATGTCCGATGTCGGTCAGGATCCCGAGCCGCGACCGTCCGTCGTCGATGACGAACTGCACCGGTTCACGCGCATCGTGCGGCACCGGAAACGGCTCGATCGTCAATCCGTGCAGCTCGAACGGCTGGTCCGGCACGATCACGACCGCCGCGCCGTAACCGTCTGCGCCGCGGGCGGCGGCGAGCGTGCCGTGCGTCAGGTGGACCGCGATGCCGAGCGCCTCGGCCAGCCTGAACGCCCCGCCGATGTGATCGGCATGCTCGTGCGTGACCAGGATCCCGCGCAGTTGATGGAGCTGCCGCCCGAGCCGACTCAGCCGCCGGTCGACCTCGCGCACCGAAAACCCGCAGTCGACCAGCAGGCAGCCGCCCGATCCGGCATCGCATTCGATCAGCAGCGCGTTGCCTTCGCTGCCGCTCCCCAGACTTGCGAACCGCACCGGCGTGCCGGCGGCTATCGCAATTGCTCGTGCAGCAGCGCGACGATCCGCTGGGCCACGCGCCGATCGTCCTCGGTCTGAGGCACGCTGCCGTCGGCCTGCCGTACGCCCACGCGCGTCACCGACTGCTCGCTGTCGACGACGATCCGATAGCGCTTGCCGAGCAGGTCACGGTTTTCTCCGGAGCCGAATACCCGCGCCAGCAGACCGCCGGCGCGCGCGTCGTCGCGGCGCGGGTCGACATAACGAACGTAGAACACGCCTTTGGACCGGTCGCGGTCTTCGACGGTGAAGCCGACCCGGTCGAGCGCCAGACCGACTTGCCGCCATGCGCGCTCGAACGGCTCGTCGAATCGCAGCGCTTGCACGCCCGCGTCATCGATCAGCGACGCGCGATCCGGAATCACCGCAGTGGTCGGTGCCGCCGACGCGACCAGCACCTGCGGCTGCTCGCCGATGAAGCGCTGCATCAGCCGTTGCAGGAACTCGGCCTCCAGTTCAGGATCGTTCGGCCGAGGCTGCCAGATCGCCTGATCCTTCATCTGGCCGATCAGGTTTTCCGACATGCCGCGATGGCTGATGAAGATCTCGGTCCGATCGCCGCGGGGCTCGAGCCGCGTGCGGAACTTGTCGCGCTCTCCGGTCGACGAGATCGACTCGACGACGCTGCTCAGCAGCCGGCGGACGACCCCTTGCGGCATCCGCGGCCGGTTCTCGGCCCAGCCGGTCTCCAGGATCCCGATCTCGGGCATCTCGACGCTCAACGTGAAACCGCTGTCGAGCCAGAACTGGCGCACGATCGGCCAGACCCGCTCGGGCGGCTGATCGACGACCAGCCATCGCTGGTTGCCCGCGCGCTCGAGCTTCACGCCGGTGGGCACGGTGGCCCGTGCCAGCGATGCCTGCGTCGGCGATCCGCGATCGCGCGCGTACGCCGAATACGTCGTCTCGGCGCCGCGGCGGTCGGGAATCGTGAAGCGGTCGTCGCGGCGCGGCGTCACCAGATCGGGCGGAACCTCCAGGGTCGCCACCGCCGGCTCGCCCACCGCACGATAGTCGATGCGGCCGGCATCGGTGATTGCCTCGGTCACCGCACAACCGCCGAGCAGCAATGCGCAAGACGCAGCGCCGGCGGCAGTGCCGCGGCGCAGGAAACGGTGAAACGACATCAGCCCAATACTCCAGAGACTTTCAGCGCGTCGCGCACGGTCGCATGCAGAGGCGCCGACAGCGGCGTCATCGGCAGCCGGATGCCGCCTGCGATACGGCCCATCTGCGCGAGCGCCCACTTGACCGGAATCGGATTGGCCTCGACGAACAGCTTCAGGTGCAGCGGCAACAGACGGCGATCGAGCATGCGCGCCGTCGCGAAATCGCCGGCGAGCGCCGCCTCGCACATCTTCGCCATCTGCGCCGGCGCGACGTTCGCCGTCACCGAAATCACGCCCTGCCCGCCCAATGCCATCAGCGCCAGCGCCGAATCGTCGTTGCCGCTGTAGACCGCGAAGCCGTCGGGCAGCCGAGACATCAGATCGGCCGCGCGCGGCATGTCGCCGGTCGCGTCCTTCAGCCCGACGATGCCCGGCACCTTCGCGAGCCGCAGGATCGTGTCGTTGGACAGATCCGCCACCGTTCGAGCGGGCACGTTGTACAGGATCATCGGCAGATCGACCGTCTCGGCGACCGTCTGGAAATGCCGGTACAGCCCTTCCTGCGTCGGCTTGTTGTAATACGGAACGACCTGCAACGATGCGGCTGCGCCGACCTGGCGCGCGAATCGCGTCAGCTCGATCGCCTCGCGCGTCGAATTGCCGCCGGTGCCCGCGATGACCGGGATGCGTCCGGCTGCATGGCGCACCGCCACCTCGATCAGCTGCTCGTGTTCCTGCACGTCGACCGTCGGCGACTCGCCGGTCGTTCCGACCGCGACGATCCCCGCGGTGCCGCAGGACACGTGCCAGTCGATCAGCGCTCGATAGCTGTCGAGGTCGAGGCTGCCATCCTCGTGCATCGGCGTCACGATCGCGACGATGCTGCCCTTGATCATGATGTTCACCCGCCCGCCCGAAACGGTCATTCTAGCGTACCGCCGCGACCGCTCCGATCGAGCGCGAGCGCGGCCGGATCGAACGGCGGACGCACCGCGCATGCGCGCTGTACGCGGGCGGGCAAGCGCTCGGTGACGCCGTCCTCGTAGGCCAGCAGATGCAGGCCGGCGCGCCGCGCCAGATCGGCGAGTTCCCCCGGCCGCAGCAGGAATGCCGGGTTCGACGGCCGCCCGTAGCGTTCGTTGCCGGCGGCGAACGTCTCGTAGATCAACAGTCCCCCGTCGGCCAGCAATGCCGCCAGCAGGTCGAGTCGCGGTCGGTGCAGGAAGTTCGTGCAGACGACGGCATCGAACCGTTCGGCGGCGAAAGACCACCGCTCAGCCTCCAGATCTTCCTGGCGGATCTCGGCCTGCGTACCCTGCAGCGCATTCAGCACAGAGGGATCGCGATCGACTGCGAGCACCCGGTGGCCGGCCGCCAGCGCGAGCCGCGCATGCCGGCCGGTGCCGCAGGCGAAATCGAGGACACGGCTTCCCGGGGCCAGCAGATGCAACCAGCGCGCGACCCAAGCAGAATGTTGTGTGAGCGCCACATGCGACGCAGCGCGAGGTGCCGGAGCAGTCCTTGACATCGCCGAATTCTCTCAGCGAATTCTACGCACAGGCTCGCCGCCGCCCGCGCGGCTGGCTGCTGTTCGGCGTCATGTCGCTGCTGGCCGTCGGCCTGTACCTCGCGAGCGTCGCGTGGCCCGACGAGCTGGGCGCGGCCATGCCGCTTGCGCTGCTGGTCGCGTTGCTCGCGCTGGCGGTATTCGGTTTCACGCTGTACCACACCGCCGAGAACCTGCGCGAACAGCGCGGGATGGTGCAGCGGCTCTCGGAGCTGCAGGCGCAGTACGGCGTGGCCGAGAGCCTGGCGGTGCTGGGCTCGTGGGTCTACGAGATCGCCACCGATCGCTACTACTGGAGCGAGGGCGCCTTCCGGGTCTTCGGCGTCGAGCCCGAGCAGGGCGAGCCGGCCACGCGGGAGTTCTTCGCGCACATCCATGCCGACGACCGCGAGCGCTGGCGCAGCGCCCATCGCCGCGCGATCAAGCGCGCGCGCGAAGTGCGCATCGAATACCGCTACAACAAGGCCGGACGCGACCAGGTCTGGATCCGCAGCGTCGCGCGGCCCGAAACCGATGCCAGCGGCCGCGTGGTGCGGCTGGCGGGAATCGCCCAGGACATCACCGCGATGCGCGCAATGGCGCAGCAGCTGGCTGCCAGCGAGGCGAAGTTCCGCGACCTGACGCAGCTTTCGTCCGATTGGGTCTGGGAGACCGATCGCGAGCACCGCGTGTCGTACATCTCCGAGAGCATCGTCGCGGCGCTGGGCGAATGGGCGAAGGACTCGATCGGCCGGCCGCGCTGGGAAGGTCCGATCGTCGACGTGCCGAAGGTCGAATGGGAGCGGCACAGAGCCGACGTCGAGGCGCATCGGCCGTTCGACAACTTCGAATACAGCCGGCTCGCCCCGGACGGCATGCTGCATCACCTGTCGATCAGCGGCCGCCCGATCTTCGACGAGGCCGGCCAGTTCTGCGGCTATCGCGGCGTCGGCCGCAACGTCACCCGCGAGCGGCAGCAGCAGATGCTGCTGCAGATCGAGAGCGAGCTGTCGGCGATCATGCGCGAGCAGAACGAGCCCGAGCGCGTGATCACGGCGCTGCTGATCTCGCTGTGCGGCATGCTGGGCTGGTCCGGCGCTGCGCACCTGGTGCAGATCCCGGGAACGCAGGCGGTCACGGTGCGCGAGCGCTGGGGCGATCCCGCGCTCACGCAGATGCTGGCCGATCTGCCGCCGCAGCTGATGCTGACCCGGACCAGCGTCGAAGGCCATGCGTGGTCGAGCGGCCACGCCGTCTGGGTGCGCGGCACCGAGGATCATCCCGAGTTCGCGGCGCGCTACCAGTTCGAGCGGCTCGGACTGCAGGCTGCGCTGGTCGCGCCGATTCCCGACGAGCACCACCGCGTGCTCAGCCTGCTGGTCTTCTTCAGCCCGATCGCGTTCCGCGCCGATCCGTTCCTCGATCAGCTGTCGGAGATCCTGTCGCGCACGCTGTCGCTGTACCTGCAGCGCAAGACCGCCGAGAAACGGCTGATGCACGCGTCGCTGCACGATGCGCTGACCGGCCTGCCGAACCGCGTGTACCTGACGCACCTGCTCGACGAGCGGCTGAAGACCGACCAGGCGGCCGCAGTGCTGTACGTCGACCTGGACCGCTACAAGATGATCAACGACAGCCTGGGGCATTCGGTCGGCGACCAGGTGCTGATCGAGGTCGGCCGGCGTTTTCGCGAGGCGATCCGGGCCGACGACGTCGCCGGCCGCATCGGCGGCGACGAGTTCATCCTGCTGCTGTCGAACCTGTCGGACCGCGCGGAGATCGAAGCGATCGCGCGCCGCGTGCTGGCCGCGATCGAGAAACCGTTCGTGCTGAACAACCGCGCGTACTTCCTGTCCGCGAGCATCGGGGTCGCAGTGGCGCCCGACGACGGCCGCGATCCGCAGCTGCTGATCCGCTGCGCCGACAGCGCGATGTACCGGGTGAAGTCCGAGGGCCGCAACGACGTGCGCTTTTTCGCCGGGGACATCTCCGACGAGCGCAGCGAGCAGTTGCAGCTCGCCGCCGAGTTTCCGCTCGCGCTGCAGCGCGGCGAGGTCGACCTGTACTATCAGCCGGTGCTCGCGGTGGGCGAGCGGCGCATCGTCGGAATGGAGGCGCTGCTGCGCTGGCGGCATCCGACCCGAGGACTGCTGCTGCCCGAGAAGTTCCTGCCGGCGGCCGAGCAGAGCAACATGATCCGCGAGATCGGTTTGTGGGCGATCCGGCGCGCGATCGACGACCGGATCTCGATCGGGCTGCAGCGATTCGACGACGTCGCGATCTCGGTCAACGTGTCGCCGCGTCAGCTGGCCGAGGAAGGCTTCCTCGCGCACCTGAACGCGCTGCTCGCCGAGCGGCGCTTCCCGGCGCGGCTGCTGCGGCTCGAGCTGACCGAGAACGCGCTGATCGACAATTCCGACCAGACGATCGCGCTGCTGGTCGAGCTGCGGCGGCTGGGCGTGAAGGTCATCATCGACAACTTCGGCACCGGCTATGCATCGCTGTCGTACCTGCGCAACCTGCCGGTCGACGGCCTGAAGATCGACCGCACGTTCATTCGCGGACTGCCCGCGGATCGCGGCAATGCGGCGATCATCCAGGCGGTCACGACGCTGGCGGGCAAGCTCGGGCTGCAGGCGATGGCCGAAGGCGTGGAGACGGCGGCCGAGATGCGGGCGCTGCGGATGTACGACTGCGATCAGATGCAGGGCAGCTTCATCAGCGACCCGCTGCCGCTGCCGCAGCTGATCGATTTCCTGGAATCACTGCCCGCGCTGCGGCAGATGCACCTGGTTCGCGACACCGGCGCATCGAGCTGAGCGGCGCCCGGCCTGACGCCGCCGCGCGTCAGTCGTAATCGAGCCCCATCGCCTCGCGCACCTCGCGCATCGTCTCCTGCGCGAGCTTGCGCGCGGCGTCGCAGCCATCGGCCATGATGTTGCGCACCAGCGCCGGATCGTCCAGATACGGTTGTGCGCGATCGCGAAACGTCTGCGTCTCGGCGATCACTGCGTCGACGACCGGCTGCTTGCAATCCAGGCAACCGATCCCGGCACTGCGGCAGCCGGCATTCGCCCACTGCCGGACTTCGTCGTTCGAATACACGAGGTGCAGCTGCCACACCGGGCAGCGGTCCGGGTCGCCGGGGTCGGTGCGGCGGATCCGCGCCGGGTCGGTCGGCATCGTGCGGATCTTCTTCGTGACCGATGCCGGGTCCTCGCGCATCGCGATCGTGTTGCCGTAGCTCTTCGACATCTTCTGGCCGTCGAGCCCGGGCAGCCGCGACGCCTCGGTCAGCAGCGCCTGCGGCTCGGCCAGGATGATCTTGCGGGCGCCCTCGAGATAGCCGAACAGCCGCTCGCGATCGCCCATGCCGATGTTCTGCGCGTCCTCCAGCAGCGCCCGTCCGGCGGCCAGCGCCGCGTCGTCGCCCTGCTCCTGATAGCGGGTGCGCAGCTCCGCGTACAGGCGCGCGCGCTTGCTGCCGAGCTTCTTGATCGCGTCGCGCGCCTTGTCCTCGAACCCGGGCTCGTTGCCGAACAGGTGGTTGAAGCGGCGCGCGACTTCGCGCGTGAGCTCCACGTGCGGCACCTGGTCCTCGCCCACCGGCACCCAGGCGGCGCGGTAGATCAGGATGTCGGCCGCCTGCAGCAGCGGGTAGCCGAGAAAGCCGTAGGTCGACAAGTCCTTGTCGCTGAGCTTCTCCTGCTGGTCCTTGTACGTCGGCACCCGTTCGAGCCATCCGAGCGGCGTGGCCATCGACAACATCAGGTGCAGCTCGGAGTGCTCCAGGATGCGCGACTGGATGAACAGGATCGACTGCGACGGATCGATGCCGGCAGCCAGCCAGTCGATCACCATGTCCCAGACGTTGCGCTGGATGATCTCCGGCGAATCGTAGTGCGTCGTCAGCGCATGCCAGTCGGCAACGAAGAACAGGCACGGGTATTCGCCCTGCAGCCGGACCCAGTTCTTCAGCGCGCCGTGATAGTGCCCCAGGTGCAATGCGCCGGTGGGGCGCATGCCGGATACGACTCGTTCAGGAAACATAGTGCGCGGGATTGTAGCAAGCGCGTCCGGGACCCTCGGCACGGGGCACGGGCACCGGCGCGCCGCGCGCGCTGCCCGCCGGCATCAATCGCTTCCGATCGAATCGACCGACCCGCGCCCGACGCGGATCACCAGCGGCGCATCGCCGGTCAGATCGATCATCGTCGTCGGCTCGAGGCCCTGCGCGCCGCCGTCGATCACGAGCTCGATCCGCCGCGCAAGCCGCTCCGCGATCTCGTCGGCATCTGCAAGCGGACCGCTGGCGCCGGGCAGGATCAGGCTGGAAGCGATCACCGGCTCGCCGTGCTCGGCCAGCAGGGCCGATACGATCTGCGAGTCCGGAACCCGCAGTCCGACGGTCTTTCGAGACGGGTGCCAAAGGCGTCGCGGCACCTCCTTGGTCGCGTTCAGCACGAACGTGTAGGCGCCCGGCGTGTGCTCCTTCAGGAACCGGTATTGGCGATTGTCGACCTGCGCGTAAGTCGCGAGCTCCGACAGATCGCGGCACATCAGCGTCAGCAGATGGCGCTCATCGAGCCCGCGCAGCGCGCGCAGCCGCTCGACCGGCTCGCGATCGCCGAGCTTGCACGCCAGCACGTAGCACGCATCGGTGGGCAGCGCGATCAGCCCGCCGTCGCGCAGGATAGCGGCCGACTGCTGCAGCAGCCGCCGCTGCGGATGCGTCGGGTGAATCGAGAATCGCTGCGTCACTCGGACCGGTCCTCCCAGCCGTGCCAGATCGGGACCACCGACCAGGGCAGCGGCGGCAGCCGACCCAGATCGACGCGGCTCTCTTTCGGATCGTGGAAATCGGAGCCGCGCGATGCGCGAAAGCCGAAGTCGACCGCGTGCTGCGCGAACGTCCGATACTGCTCGGGCGTATGGCTGCCGCTGACGACCTCGATCCCCGTGCCGCCGGCCTCGGCGAACTCGGCCATCAGCGACCAGAGTCCGCCGGCCGACAGCTTGTAGCGGCCCGGGTGCGCCAGCACCGCGTCGCCGCCCGCGTCGCGGATCCACCGCACTGCATCGCCGAGCCGCGCCCACCGATGCGCGACGTAGCCAGGCCGCCCCTCGACCAGGTAGCGCTCGAAGACCTGCGACACGTCGGCGCAGGCGCCGATCTCGACCAGATAGCGCGCGAAGTGGCTGCGCGAGATCAGGTCGGGGTTGCCGACGTACTGCAGCGCGCCCTCGTACGCGCCCGCAATGCCAGCATTCTCGAGTTGCGCCGCGATCTCGCGCGCCCGCTGCTCGCGGCCGCCGCGGGTGCGCTGCAGGCCCTCGAGCAGTCGCGGATCCCGATAGTCGATGCGCAATCCGACGACATGGATCGTCTGGTGTCCCCACGTCACCGACACCTCGACGCCGGGTACGAATCGGATGCCGCGCGCCGTCGCCGCCGCCTCGGCCTGAGCGAGGCCGCCGATCTCGTCGTGATCCGTCAGCGCCAGCATCTGCACGCCGTTGCGATGCGCACGCTCGACCAATGCCTCGGGCTCGAGCGTGCCGTCGGACACGACCGAATGGCAATGCAGGTCGGCGTTGAGCGGCGAGATCTCAGTCACCGAGGAACGCCTCGATCCGCTGCGCGACCTCGCGCGGCTGGTCATGATGCAGCATATGGCCGGAATCGGCGATCTGCACGCGGTTCAGGTCGCGAATCGCAGCCAGCCGCCGTTGGTACTCGTCGCCGCGGGTGAACTCGTGGAAGTGGTCGGTGACCGACGCGGTCACCCACAGCACCGGCGCGGCGATCTCGCGCCAGATCGCGAGCACTTCCTCGACCCGATACAGCACCGGGTTGACGAGCTTGTGCGCCGGATCGGCGAGCAGCTCGAAGCGCCCCGCCGCGTTCGGTGCCGACCAGTGCAGCGCCAGGAAGCGCGCCCGGTCCTCGGCCAGCCGCGGATTCGTCTTCATCAGCCGCGCCACCACCTCGTCGCGCGAGCCGTAGTCGCGCAGCCGCGATCCGGCCTGCAGCTGGTCGAGCCAGCGGCGATACCGCGCCGGCGCCTGCGACGGCCGGTTGCCCGGCATGCCGAGCCCTTCCAGGTTCACCAGGCGCCGCACCCGCTGCGGTCGCACGCCGGCGTACAGGCAGGCGACGTTGCCGCCCATGCTGTGCCCGACCAGGTCCACCGCCGCGTCCGGACAGTAATGCCGGAGCAACCGATCGAGGTCGGCCACGTAGTCCGGGAACCAATAGCAGTCGGCGCTCGCCCGCTGCGTCAGACCGTAGCCGCGCCAATCCGGCGCCAGCACGCGCCAGCCGTCGCGCAGCGAATCGACCAGGAACTGGAACGACGCCGATACGTCCATCCAGCCGTGCAGCATGAACAGCGGCCGCGCCTCCGGCTCGCCCCAGACCCGGACGTGATACCGCAGCCCGCGAACCTCGACGAACTCCGAGCGGCTTTCCCGCAGCGGCTGATACGGGCTTGTTAACATGGATACGAAAATTATACGAGGCGGGGGAGTCCGATGTCCGATCAATACCGCGCGCTGTACGAAGGCTTCCGCTGGCACGTCCCGCGGCGCTTCAACATCGCCGACGCGTGCGCCGGCCGATGGAGCCGCAGCGATCGGATCGCAATCCTGTACGAGAGCGACGACGGCGCGCGCTCGGCGATCACGTACCGCCAACTGCATCGCGACGCGAACCGGCTCGCGAACGCGCTGGCGGCGCTGGGCGTTTCCGGCGGCGATCGCATCGCGATCGTCATCGCGCAGCGTCCGGAGACGGCGATTGCGCACCTGGCGTGTTACCGGCTCGGCGCGGTCGCGATGCCGATGTCGGTGCTGTTCGGGCCCGACGCGCTGTCGTACCGGTTCGCGAACAGCGATGCGCACCATGCGATCGTCGACGCATCGGTGCTCGATGCGGTGACCCAGGCGCGGGTCGATTCGCTGCGCAGCGTGATCGTCGTCGGCGAACCGTCCCGCGCGCTCGACGAGGCCGCCGGCGAGCGCCGCTTCGACGCGCTGCTCGAGGCCGCCGCCGACCGCTTCACCGCGACGCGCACGCTCGCGACCGATCCGGCCGACCTGATCTACACCAGCGGCACGACCGGTCCGCCCAAGGGGGCGCTGATCCCGCACAGCGCGCTGATCGGCAACCTGCCCGGCTTCGTGGCGTCGCAGAACTGGTTCCCGCAGCCGAACGACGTGTTCTGGTCGCCCGCCGACTGGGCGTGGACCGGCGGGCTGATGGACGCGCTGCTGCCGTCGCTGTACTTCGGCATGCCGATCGTCGCGTGGCGGGGGCGCTTTTCGGCCGACAAGGCCTACGAGCTGCTCGAGCGTCATCGCGTCACGAATGCTTTCCTGTTCCCCACCGCGCTGAAGATGATGATGAAGGCGCTGCCCGAGCCAAGGCGCCGGCATGCGCTGCATCTGCGCGCGATCATGAGCGCCGGCGAAAGCGTCGGACAGACCGTGTTCGACTGGTGCCGCGACGCGCTCGGCCTGACGGTGAACGAGATGTTCGGCCAGACCGAGGTCAACTACATCGTCGGCAACAGCGCGCTGCGCTGGCCCGCGCGCGCGGGATCGATCGGCCGCCCGTATCCGGGGCACCGCGTCGCGGTGCTTGCGGACGACGGCAGCGAGGCCGCCCCCGGCACGCTCGGCGAGGTCGCCGTGCACCGGCGCGACATCCACGGCGACCCGGATCCCGTCTTCTTCCTCGGCTACTGGCGCAATCCCGAAGCGACCGAACGCAAGTTCGCCGGCGACTGGTGTATGACCGGCGACCTGGCGACGCGCGATGCCGACGGCTACCTGTGGTACGGCGGCCGTGCCGACGACATGTTCAAGGCCGCCGGCTACCGGATCGGCCCCGGCGAGATCGAGAATTGCCTGCTGCAGCATCCGGCGGTCGCGAACGCGGCGGTCGTGCCCAAGCCCGATCCGGAGCGCGGCCACGTCGTCAAGGCCTACGTGGTGCTGGCGAGCGGCGCACGCGGCGACGATGCGCTGGTCGAGTCGCTGCAGCAGCACGTTCGCGGGCGGCTCGCGCCGTACGAATACCCGAAGGAGATCGAATTCATCGAGGCGCTGCCGATGACGACGACCGGCAAGGTGCAGCGCGCGGTGCTGCGTCAGCGCGAGCGCGAGCGCGTCGGCGAACGCTAGCGTCGGCGGACGGCGTCACCCGTCGAGCCGAGCCACGCCGCTGCGCACCTCGAAGCTGCGCACGGTCGAGCAGCCGCTCGCGGGATCCCGCTCGTCGTGAACGCCGCGCAGGTCGACTTGCATCCGGTCCGGCTTGAGATCGACGCGCACATAGCCGCGATGCCGCGAGTCGCCGTAACGCAGGTGCGGGTTCTCGCGCAGCACCGAATCGACGGCATTCGCGCTCCACCCGTTCGAGCTGATCGATGTGCTGACGAACTCGACCATCAGCGGCGGGTCGGAGCGCCGCTCGAAATCCTCGTGCAGCTCGCTCGCGAAAAAGCAATGGACGTCGCCGCCGATCGCCACCGGATTGGATGCACGCTGCTCGCGGATGCTGCGCAACAGCCGCTGCCGCGCGGCCGGATAGCCGTCCCAGCCGTCGGTCCAGTGCCGCAACTCGCCGTTTCTGTTGCGCACGGCCTGGGCGATCAACGTCTGCTGTGCGATCACGTTCCAGCGCGCGTGCGACCCGCGCAGCGAGTCGTTCAGCCAGCGCTCCTGCGCCGCCCCGAGCATCGTGCGCTGCGGCTCGAGCCGTTCGGCGCATTCGGCGCCGACGACGTTGCCGCCTCCGCGCCCTGGGCGCGGGCACGCCTGGTGCGAGCGGTATTGGCGGTTGTCCAGCACATGGAACCGCGCCAGCGCGCCGAAGTCGATCGCCGTATGGATCCGCATCCGCGGGCCGGCCGGCGCCATCGACCACGGCAGCGGCAGGTGCTCGAAGTAGGCCTGGTAGGCGTCCGCGCGGCGGTCCAGGAACGCCTGCGGCGGATCGTCGCTCTGGGAGCGGTCGTCGGCGTAGTCGTTGTCGACCTCGTGATCGTCCCACGTGAGGATCCACGGCATCGCCGCGTGCGCGGCCTGCAGATCCGGATCGCTGCGATACAGCGCATGCCGGCGCCGGTAGTCGTGCAGCGTTACGGCGAGCCCGGCGTCGTGCTTTCGCACGTGATTACGTCCCCAGGAGCCTTCGTAGATGTAGTCGCCCAGGAACACCATCAGGTCGAGCTCGTCGGCGAGCATGTGCCGATATGCCGAATACCAGCCGTGCTCGTATTGCTGGCACGAGCCGAACGCGAATCGCAACCGCCGCAGAGCGTCCGGCGGCGGCGCAGTGCGCAAGCGGCCGGTCGCGCTGCGGGCATCGCCGCTGGAGAAGCGATAGTGGTAGTGGCGTCCCGGCCCCAGACCGCTCAGCTCGACGCGCACCGAATGCGCCCAGCGCGGCAGCGCGAGCTCGGTTCCGGCAGCGACGATCCGCGCGAACGCGTCGTCTTCGGCGACTTCCCACTGCACCGCGATCGGCGCCCGGCCCATCCCGCCGTCCTCGGCGGACGGCGACGGGGCAAGCCGCGTCCAGATCACGGCGCCGTCCGGGCGCGGATATCCGGAGGCGACGCCGAGCGTGAACGGCGCGGCCGAGCCGCGATACACCGGCTCGCGCGACGGCAGCACCGCGCACGACGCCAGCGCTCCGCTTGCGCCGGCCGCTGCGACTGCCGCACCGAATCGGCGTCTACCCGCATCGACTGTCATCGTGCCCTCGCCCGGATTCGCGCCGCAGTATATCGGCCTTGCGCGCTGGATCCGCTGCGCAGCGGCATCCGACCCGGCTTGCGAACGGGTGATCGCCGTCCGCGCTACACTGGGACAGGGCCTGCACCGACGCAAGGAGCTGAACGATGAGCTGGTACCGGATCGCCGATCGATCTCCGACGCTGGCGCCCAGCGCGTACGTCGCGCCGGGCGCGCACGTCGTCGGGCTGGTCGAGCTGGCCGACGAGGCCAGCATCTGGTTCGGCGCGGTGCTCAGAGGCGACAACGAGCCGATCCGCATCGGCGCCCGCAGCAACGTCCAGGAGAACTCGGTGCTGCACACCGATCCTGGATTTGCGCTGACGATCGGTGCGCAGGTGACGATCGGGCATCAGGCGATGCTGCACGGGTGCACGATCGGCGACGGCACGCTGATCGGCATCCAGTCGGTGATCCTGAACGGCGCGCGGATCGGGCGCGAGTGCCTGATCGGCGCCGGCGCGCTGATCACCGAGGGCAAGGAGATTCCGGACCGAAGCGTCGTGCTGGGGTCGCCGGGACGCGTGGTGCGGGAATTGCGCGACGACGAGGCGCAGCGGTTTCGCGAGATCGCGCAGGGGTATGCGGATCGGGCGCGCTCGTACCGGCAGCACCTGCAGCGGATGGACGGCGCCGCCGATGGCTGACGTTCTGCGCCGGTTCCTGCTGCAGGGCGCCGCGGTCCGCGGCGAGATCGTGTCGTTGACGGCTGCTTGGCAAGCGATCGTCGCCCGCAATCCGATTGCCGCTCCGGTGCGCGACCGGCTCGGAGAGTTGTGCGCGGCCGCGCTGCTGCTGTCGGCGTCGCTGAAGTTCGACGGCGCGCTGGTGCTGCAGATCCACGGCGACGGTCCGGTCGCGCTGCTGGTCGTCGAATGCGGATCGGACGCGGCGTTCCGCGCCACCGTCACGCTGCGCGAAGGCGCGCGAATCGAGCCCGGCGCGTCGATCGGCGAGCTGGTCAATGCCGGCGGAAACGGCCGCTTCGTCGTCACGCTGGATCCGCGCGACCGCTCGTCCGGTCAGCAGCCGTACCAGGGCATCGTTCCGTTCGAAGGGGAGACCGTCGGCGAGCTGCTCGAGCGCTACATGCAACGCTCCGAGCAGGTACCCACGCGGCTGTGGCTGGCTGCCGACGGCGAGCGCGCGGTCGGTCTGCTGCTGCAGCGCTTGGCGAGCGACGGCGGCCGCGGCGCTGCCGATGCCGACGGCTGGAACCGGATGCAGGCGCTGGCCGACACGATCACGCGCGACGAGCTGCTCTCGCTCCAGCCCGATCAGGTGCTGAAGCGGCTGTTCTGGCAGGAGCCGCTGCACGCGTTCGACTCGCGCCAGCCCCGCTTCGAGTGCCGGTGCAGCCGGGCGAAGGTCGCCGGAATGCTGCGCGCGCTCGGCCGCAGCGAGGCCGAATCGATCGTCGCCGACGAAGGCGCAATCCGCGTGACCTGCGAGTTCTGCAACACCGTCTACGAGTTCGATGCGATCGACAGCGCGCGGCTGTTCCTCAGCGAGCTCGAACCTCCCGGCTCGCCGGCGCGGCACTGACCGGCGGCAGCGCGGGCGCTCGCGCCGCGTCGCCCGGCGCGGACACGGCGCGCGGATCGCCGCATGTCCGATCTGATCGGCACGCCACAGATCCGAGTGAATC
>DATLGW010000503.1:0-4074 GCA_035540315.1 Burkholderiaceae bacterium
ACCCCCAGCGCAACCGCATACGGCAGATAGCGCTCCCACAGCGTCGTCGTGAAATCCGGCCGCCCCGGCAGGTTCAGACGCTGCGACTCGGCCACCGACAGGTACAGCCGAAAGCCCTCGAGCTGGTCGCCGATGCGTCGGCCCTCCGGCGTCGGCGCGAACAGCAGCGCCGCGAACGCGACGTTCAGCAGCACCAGCAACATCGCTGCGGCCGCAACCGCCGACGTCGCCCAGTTGCCGCCGATCCATTCGGACCATTGCGGCGCGAGCCCGGGCAGCAGCACCAGCGCGGCGAATGCGGCGACCAGCACTGCGGCACCCGTCAGCGCCTGCAGCACGCCGAATGCGGCCGAGCCGCCGGGAACGTCGCCGGCGACCCGGCGCACGCCTTGCACCAGCAGCGTCGACCCGACGAAGCTCGCGCCGGCAGCGATCAGCGTGCTGACGACCATCGTCTCGGTCGCCGGAAACAGCACCGCGGCAAGCCCCAGTGCCAGTGCCGACAGCGCGAGCCCCAGCACCGTCCAGGCCAGGTTCGTGCGGAAGAACCGGCCGCCGTACTCGGTGCTCATTGCCCGCTCGAACCCCTGCACCGCCGACTGGATCGCGGTCGCGTTCGACTTGTCGATCACGATCCGATCGCGCCCGCCGAGCAGTCCCGACTCGATTGCGCGCTCTCCCGGCGGCAGCGCATCGCGCACCGGCGAATTGCGGTCGCGCCGCTCGATCACCAGCTTGCGCCCGTCCTCGACCAGGCCGATGACCCCCTTGACGGCCAGCGACATCAGCGCTGCGACCAGCGCGCGCGACGCGCCGCGCATCTTGACGCCGGTGCCGCGGTAGTAGATGTACGATGCCGCCGCCGGCGAGATCCCTGTCGGCGGCTCGAACAGCGGGATCACGATCCCCTTCTGCGGATCGAGGCCGACGCGGCGCCACGTGCGCCAGTAATACAAGCCCAGCGGCAGCGGCGCGATCAGCAGCAGCAGCAGGCCGACGTTGTCGGACACCGCGCGCAGCGTCGCCGCGTGAGGGCCCGGCTGAGGCACGACTCCCTTCGGAAAGGCGACCGCAACCGTCAGCCCTTCGTGCACGTTCAACGGGCGGGTCGTGCGGAAGACGATCTGGCGCTCGTCGCGCGCTGCGATCCGGGCGTCCTTTCCCTGCGCGCCGAACGCCCCGGTGTAGAAATCGGCCTGCAGAATCCGCGCGCCCGGCGGCAGCACGATCGTCGCGACCGCCTCGCGGATCGGAAACGACCAGAAGTTGCCGGTCGCGTTCCAGTAGACCTCGTCGTAGTCGGCGAAGCGGCGGATCTGCCGCGTCGTCCGATAGCGCAGCTGATAGGTGTGGACGCCGGGCGCGATGAACACGTCTTCGGCGCCGGCGTAGATCCGTACGCCGCCTTCGATGCTCGTCGTGTGGTGCGGCTCGGGTTTGCCGTCGCGCGTCACCGACTGCAGCTCGAAACCGAACTTCTCGACCAGTCCCGACGGGTGGCGCCGCACCGTCGGGAAATCGCGGAAGATCCCGCGCCGGATCTGATTGCCCTCGGCGCGCACGCGGATCGTTTCGGTGACGTCGAAATCCCCGGTCGGGCGCACCTCGACCCGTGAGTCGAACAGCAGGATTTCCTCGGCGGCGAGCGCGGGATGCGCAGCGACGGCAAGCGCGAGCAACCACGCTGCCGCCAGCGCCGCCCGCATCGAACGAATCCAGACCATGCGAACGCTCTATTGCGGCGCGCGTGAGCCGAGCCGGTTCAGGTACGGTCGAACGACACCTTCGGCACTTCGCGATCGGCCGCGACGTCGAGCTCGAAGAACTCGGCGACGCGAAACCCGAACAGACCTGCGACGACGTTCGAAGGAAACTGCTCGACCATCGTGTTGAACTGCCTCACCGCGCCGTTGTAATAACGGCGCGACAGCTGGATCTCGTCCTCGATCTTCTGCAGCGCCGCCTGGAAGTCGAGAAAGTTCTGGTTCGCCTTGAGTTCCGGGTAGTTCTCCGCGATCGCGAGCAGCCGTCCCAACGCGGCGCCGAACAGTCCTTCGGCCTTCGCGCGCTCGGCCGGATGCTCGTCGCCGACCTCCTGCGCGCGGGCACGCAGCCGGGTGACGTCCTCGAACACCTTCTGCTCGTGCGCCATGTAGCCTTTGACCGACGCGAGCAGGTTCGGCACCAGGTCGGCGCGGCGCTTCAGCTGCACCGAGATGCCCGACCAGCCTTCCTTGACCATCTGCCGGTTGCGCACCAGCGCGTTGTACGCATAGATCGCATAGGCGGCAGCGACTGCGACGACGATGGCGACGATCCAACCCGACATGGCTAGCTCCGGAGGTCAGGGAACAATAGGGTGCCGCGCCGCGATTATCGCGGAACTTGACCGTGGCGTGGCGACGGACGCGGCGTCGCCGTCCCGGACGGCGCCGCGCACGCGCCGCGACCGCGCGCTACACTGCATCGGTCCAGGGGAACCGCCGCGATATGAACCTGCCCGTGACCGAGCGTGTCGCGAAGACGCCGCGTCATACGACGTTCTACCTGAGCTGCGGCGCCGACGATGCGCCGCCGATCGTGTTC
Source organism: Burkholderiaceae bacterium (assembly GCA_035540315.1). Lineage (GTDB taxonomy): Bacteria > Pseudomonadota > Gammaproteobacteria > Burkholderiales > Burkholderiaceae_E > DATLGW01. Next base: position 2,587 of record DATLGW010000503.1, read on the forward strand.
GTGCACGGCTGGCCCGAGCTGTCGGTCAGCTGGCGGCACCAGCTGCGCTGTTTCGGCGCGCTCGGGTTTCGCGCAATCGCGCCCGACATGCGCGGCTACGGACGCTCGAGCGTCTACCGTGATGCGCCGGCTTACGCGCTCGAGCATACGGTCGCCGACATGATCGAGCTGCTCGATTCGCTCGGCCGCGATCGCGCGGTGTGGGTCGGCCACGACTGGGGCGCCCCAGTCGTCTGGAGCATCGCGTCGCATCATCCGCAGCGGGTCGCCGGCGTCGCGTCTCTATGCGTGCCGTACATTCCCGGCGGCTTCGCACCGGAGAACATCGTGCCGCTCGCCGATCGGCGCGTGTACCCGGAAGACCTTTTCCCGGCGGCGCAGTGGGACTACCAGCTGTTCTATCAGGAGAATTTCGAGCAGGCGGTCCGCACGCTCGAGGCCGACCCGGCGGCGACGATCAAGGCGCTGATGCGCCGCGGCAATCCCGACGGCCGCGGCAAACCGGGCCGCCTGGCGACGATCCGCCGCGACGGCGGCTGGTTTGGCGGCGCGCCGAAGGCGCCTGATCTGCCGCTCGATACGGCGGTCCTGACCGAGGAAGACCTGCACCAGTATGCGAGCGCGCTCGCGCGCAACGGCTTCGCCGCACCGTGCGCGTGGTACCTGAACGCAAAACCGAATCGCGCGTACGCCGCCCGGGCCGCGAACGATGGCAAGCTCGAGATGCCGGTGCTGTTCTTCCACGGCGCGTACGACTACACGTGCGAGACGATCGATTCGCGGCTCGCCGAACCGATGCGCGGCGCGTGCCCGAACCTGACCGAGCTCGTCGTGCCGAGCGGCCATTGGATGGCGCAGGAGCGGCCGACCGACGTCAATGCGGGGCTCGCGAAGTGGCTTGCGGTGCAGTTGCCGCAGTATTGGGCGATAGGCACGGATCCATGGATCGATGGTGCGGCGGGGCCACCGGGCGGCCACCGGGTTGCCAAAACCACCAGGTTAGCTAAAATGGGCTAACCGACTATCCGGCTTTCCCCGATGACGCCCAAGTCCGTGAACATCCACGAGGCAAAGACGATGCTGTCGAAGCTCGTCGAACGGGCCGAGGCGGGCGAGGAGATCATCATCGCCCGCGCCGGCAAGCCCGCTGCGAAGCTCGTACCGCTGACGCGCAGCCGGGTCCGTCGCAAGCTCGGCTTACTCGATGGGAAGCTCCAGATCCCCGACGATTTCAACGACCCTCTCCCCGAATCGGTGCTACGAGGCTTCGAGGGGCGCCGATAGGTGCGCTTGCTGCTCGACACCCATCTTCTGCTGTGGGCGGTCGGCGCAAGCGCTCGCCTGCCCCAGCACGCCCGGGAACTGATCGAGGCCCCCGAGAACGAGGTCAGCTACAGCGCTGCCAGCCTGTGGGAGATCGCGATCAAGAGCTCATTGCGAAGAGCTGACTTCCGCGTCGACCTCGATGATTTTCGAGCAGTACTGCCC
>DATLGW010000504.1:0-5795 GCA_035540315.1 Burkholderiaceae bacterium
CCCTGCAGATAACGCATCCCCTGGACCGCGGCGCGCGCGCCGGCGATCGTCGTGTAATACGTGAGCCGCTGCGCGAGCGCGGTCGTGCGGATCAGCCGCGAGTCCATGATCGCGCTGCGGCGCTCCTCGACGCTGTTGATCACCATCGCGATCTCGCCGTTCTTCATCATGTCGACGACGTTCGGACGGCCTTCCTGCACCTTGTTGATCGGCGCCACCGGCAGCCCGGCGGCCGCCAGCGCAGTCGCGGTGCCCCGGGTCGCGATCAGCTTGAAGCCGAGCTCGTGCAGCCCGCGAGCGACCTCGATCGCGCGGTCCTTGTCGCCGTTGCGCACGCTGACGAACACCGTCCCCGATTCGGGCAGCCGCACGCCGGCCGCCAGCTGCGACTTCACGAACGCCTCGCCGAAGCTGTAGCCGATCCCCATCACTTCGCCGGTCGACTTCATCTCCGGCCCGAGCAGCGTGTCGACCCCCGGGAACTTCGCGAACGGGAACACGGCTTCCTTGACCGAGAAATACGGCGGCACCACCTCGGCGCCGATCCCCTGCGCGTCCATCGTGCGTCCGACCATCGCGAGCGCCGCGATCTTCGCCAGCGGCAGCCCGGTCGCCTTCGACACGTACGGCACGGTGCGCGATGCGCGCGGATTGACCTCGAGCACGTAGACGATCGGCCCGTTGCCTTCGCGCTGGATCGCGAACTGCACGTTCATCAGCCCGACCACGTTCAGCGCGCGCGCCATCAGCCCGGTCTGGCGCTTCAGTTCGTCGACCAGCTCGGGCTCGAGCGAATGCGGCGGCAGTGAGCAGGCCGAATCGCCCGAATGCACGCCGGCCTGCTCGATGTGCTCCATCACGCCGCCGATGAACACGCGCTCGCCGTCGCACACGCAGTCGACGTCGACCTCGATCGCGTCGTTCAGGAACCGGTCGAGCAGCACCGGCGAGTCGTTCGACACCTTGACCGCCTCGCGCATGTAGCGCTCGAGGTCCTTCTGCTCGTGCACGATCTCCATCGCGCGGCCGCCGAGCACGTAGCTGGGCCGCACGACCAGCGGATAGCCGATCTCGCCGGCCAGCCGGATCGCACCGTCCTCGGTGCGCGCGGTGCGGTTCGGCGGCTGCTTGAGCTCGAGCCGGTGCAGCAGCTGCTGGAACCGCTCGCGGTCCTCGGCGATGTCGATCGATTCGGGCGACGTGCCGATGATCGGCACGCCGGCAGCCTCCAGGTCCAGCGCCAGCTTCAGCGGCGTCTGCCCGCCGTACTGGACGATCACGCCGAACGGTTTTTCGACGTGGACGATCTCGAGCACGTCCTCCAGCGTCACCGGCTCGAAGTACAGCCGGTCCGACGTGTCGTAATCGGTCGACACGGTCTCCGGGTTGCAGTTGACCATGATCGTCTCGAAGCCGTTCTCGCGCAGCGCGAACGCGGCATGCACGCAGCAGTAGTCGAATTCGATCCCCTGCCCGATCCGGTTCGGCCCGCCGCCGAGCACGATCACCTTGCGCCGGTCGCTCGGCGCCGCTTCGTCCTCTTCCTCGTAAGTCGAATACAGGTACGCGGTCCCGGTCGCGAACTCGGCCGCGCAGGTGTCGACCCGCTTGTACACCGGCCGGATGCCGCGCTGCCAGCGCCGGTCGCGCACGATCTCGGCGTCGGTGCGCAGCAGCCGCGCGAGTCGGCGATCGGAGAAGCCGCAGGCCTTCAGGTAGCGCAGCTCGAAGTCCGACAGCGACTCGAGCGTGCGGCTCGCGAGCTCGCGTTCGGTCGACACCAGGTCCTCGATCTGCGCCAGGAACCACGGATCGATCGACGATTCGGCGTAGACGTCCTCGACCGACATGCCGATCCGGAATGCGTCGGCGACGTACAGGATCCGCTCGGCGCGCGGCTCGCCGAGCTCGGTCGCGATCTCGTCGAGATCGGTCGAGCGCTCGTCGAGCCCGTCGATGCCGGTCTCGAGTCCGCGCAATGCCTTCTGAAAGCTCTCCTGGAACGTGCGGCCGATCGCCATCACTTCGCCGACCGATTTCATCTGCGTGGTCAGCCGCGAGTCGGCCTGCGGGAACTTCTCGAATGCGAAGCGCGGGATCTTCGTGACGACGTAATCGATCGTCGGCTCGAACGACGCCGGCGTCGCGCCGCCGGTGATCTCGTTCTTCAGCTCGTCGAGCGTGTAGCCGACCGCGAGCTTCGCGGCGACCTTCGCGATCGGGAAACCGGTTGCTTTCGACGCCAGCGCCGACGAGCGCGACACCCGCGGATTCATCTCGATCACGATCATCCGCCCGTCGGTCGGGCTGATCGCGAACTGCACGTTCGAGCCGCCGGTGTCGACGCCGATCTCGCGCAGGATCGCGATCGACGCATCGCGCATTAGCTGATATTCCTTGTCGGTCAGCGTCTGCGCCGGCGCCACCGTGATCGAGTCGCCGGTGTGCACGCCCATCGGATCGACGTTCTCGATCGAGCACACGATGATGCAGTTGTCCTTGTGATCGCGGACGACCTCCATCTCGAACTCTTTCCAGCCGATCAGGCTCTCCTCGATCAGCAGCTCCGACGTCGGCGACAGCTCCAGGCCGCGCTTGCAGATCTCGACGAACTCTTCCTGGTTGTACGCGATGCCCCCGCCGGTGCCCCCGAGCGTGAAGCTCGGCCGGATGATCACCGGATAGCCGATCTCGGCCTGGACCTCCTGCGCCTCGTCGACCGAGTGGGCGATTCCCGAGCGCGCGCTGCCCAGGCCGATCCGCTGCATCGCCGACTTGAACTGCTGGCGGTCTTCGGCCTTCTCGATCGCCTGCGGCGACGCGCCGATCAGCTCGACGCTCCAGCGCTTGAGCACGCCGTTGCGGTGCAGGTCGAGCGCGCAGTTCAGCGCGGTCTGCCCGCCCATCGTCGGCAGGATCGCGTCGGGGCGCTCCTTCTCGATGATCCGCTCGACGACCTGCCACGTGATCGGCTCGATGTACGTCACGTCGGCCATCTCCGGGTCGGTCATGATCGTCGCCGGGTTGCTGTTGACCAGCACGACCTTGAAGCCTTCCTCGCGCAAGGCCTTGCAGGCCTGCACGCCGGAGTAGTCGAACTCGCACGCCTGCCCGATCACGATCGGGCCGGCGCCGATGATCAGGATCGTCTTGATGTCGGTACGCTTGGGCATTCTTGCTTCTTACTCTGCACCCGGCGCGCCGGAGCCGGACTTGCGCTGTTCCATCAGCTCGACGAAACGGTCGAACAGGTAGCCCAGGTCGTGCGGTCCGGGACTCGCCTCCGGATGGCCCTGGAAACAGAACGCAGGCCGGTCGGTTCGGGCCAGGCCCTGGATCGTGCCGTCGAACAGCGACACGTGCGTGACGCGCAGCTTCTCGGGCAGACTCTCGGGGTCGACCGCGAAGCCGTGGTTCTGGCTGGTGATCAGCACCTGCCCGGTCGCCAGGTCCTTGACCGGATGGTTTGCGCCGTGATGGCCGAACTTCATCTTCATCGTCTTCGCGCCCGACGCCAGCCCCAGGATCTGGTGTCCCAGGCAGATGCCGAACGTCGGCATCCCGCGATCGATCAGCTCGCGGGTCGCCTCGATCGCATAGTCGCACGGCTCGGGATCGCCCGGCCCGTTGGACAGGAACACGCCGTCGGGCTCGAGCGCCAGCACGTCGCGCGCCGGCGTCGTCGCCGGCACCACCGTGAGCTCGCAGCCGCGGTCAGCGAGCAGGCGCAGGATGTTGCGCTTGACGCCGTAATCGTAGGCGACGACGCGGAAGCGCCCGCCGGCGCGCGGCGCATAGCCGCGGCCGAGCCGCCACGAGCCTTCTTCCCAGCGATAGGGCTCGGTCGTGCTGACGACCTTCGCCAGGTCCATGCCGGCCAGCCCCGGGAACGCGCGCGCCAGCGCGATCGCCTCGTCCGCGTTCAGGCTTTCGCCGTTGGGATCGGTCGCCGGATCGCTCGCCCACAGGCAGCCGTTCTGCGCGCCCTTCTCGCGCAGCAGCCGCGTGAGCTTGCGTGTATCGATGCCGGCGATTCCGGGGACGTTCTCGCGGCGCAGGTATTCCGACAGCGACAGCTCGTTGCGCCAGTTCGACACGCGCAGCGGCAGGTCCTTGATGACCAGTCCGGAGCAGTGGATCCGGTTCGCCTCGGCGTCCTCGGCATTGACGCCGTAGTTGCCGATGTGCGGATAGGTCAGCGTGACGATCTGGCGACAGTAGCTGGGATCGGTCAGGATCTCCTGGTAGCCGGTGATCGCGGTGTTGAAGACGACTTCGCCGACCGAGCGGGCGGCGGCGCCGATCGAATAGCCGCGGAACACGGTGCCGTCGGCCAGGGCGAGCAGTGCGGGGGACAAATGCGGCAGCAAAGGCAGCTCCTGGTTCTGCGGACCGCCGGCGCGCTCGCGATTCCGGCACGATCGGCCGCTGCGCGGGCGGCATGGACCGCGCGGCGCCGGGCCGCGCGCTGGGCCGCGTTTTCGCACTCCGACGAACGGCTGGGCTGCTGACGCTGGACGAGTCGCGAGCTAGGGGCGGTCAAACCTTTCTATTTTACTACAGCGGCGATCGGGACGCCCCGACGTAGATATCGTGCCGCCGGATCCACAGCACCAGCAGGTCGGCTGCGAGCATGCAGGCGAACCCGGCGTATGCCCCCGCCGACAGCCATGCATAGGCGCCGCGGTCGACGACGATCGCGACCACGCCGATGCCCACCGCGAGCGCTGTCAAGGCCTTGCCGACGTGGAACGCATTGTTCGACCGGGCCAGCAGCGGCGCCTGCGCCATCGCCTGCACGAACACCAGCGGCAGCAGCCCGCACGCATGTTGCAGATGCACGATCGAGCCGGAGAATCGTTCGCCCAGCAGCATCGGCACCAGCGGGTCCGCGAGCCACCACAGCAGCCCGCCGGCGACCGCTCCGAGCAACGCGGCCTGAACGAGCGTCCGTCGATGATCGGCCGCGGCGATCGGTTCCGGCCGGTAGAGAAGCTTGGCGCCAGCCACGGTCGCAAGGATCCCGGCGAACCCGAACAGCGCCTCGACCATCGTCAGCGCGCCGGCATATCGCGCGAGCTCTTCGACCGGGATCGAGGCCGAGAACACCAGCCGGTCGGTGCGCGAAACGGCGGCCATTACGGCAGGCGCCACGGCCAGTGCAGCGCCGCGATACAGGATCGACCGCAACTCGCCGTCGATCAGCGGCCCGCGGAAACGCCACCGATGCGCGCCCCAGCCTCGGCAGAGGACGAGCGAGAACACCGCGGCCTCGAGACCCCACCCCAGCGCATACCACCACAGCGGCCCCTGCAGCAGGTAGGCGGCCGTCACGACGGCGCAGCGGACCGCGAGCCCCAGCAAGCGCGCGACCTGCGGCCATGCGAAGCGATCGGCCGCATACGACTCGGTCATCGCCATCGATCCGGGCTCGACCAGCAGCAGATGCGCCGACCAGACGGTCGCGAGCAGCACCAGTTCGCTGCGCCCCAGCAGCGCCGCCCATCCGACCAGCAGCACCGCGCCGGCGATGCCGCACACCAGCTTCGCAGCGAGCAGCGTGCGGATCATCGGCTGCGTCTGCCCGGTTGCCGTCGCTGCGAACAGCCGCGGCATCGCGACGCCGTCGCCGGTCAGATTGGTCGCCGCCGCGGCAACGATCCACATCGAAAACGCGATCTGCCACGTCGCGAACTCCTCCAGCGGGAACGCGCGCGCGACGGCCGCGACCACCAGCAGGCCGACGCCCATCTGGATCGCGCGCTCGAGCGCGAGCAGCAGGAACGTCAGCAGAT
>DATLGW010000505.1:0-2014 GCA_035540315.1 Burkholderiaceae bacterium
GTCTCGAACGCCGGCGGGCTGAATCCCTGCGCGTGCGCGGCAGCGCTTCGCGAGCTGATTTCAGCGGCAGGGCTGTCGCTGAAAGTCGCCGTCGTCGAGGGCGACGACGTGACCGCTCGTCTTCCCGACTGGCGATCGGCCGGAATCAAGGGGCTCGAGCATGATGCGCCGTTGCCGGCCGAGCCGCTGAGCGCAAACGCGTACCTCGGCGCTTTCCCCATCGCAGCGGCGCTCGAATCCGGGGCCGATATCGTCGTCACCGGACGCTGCGTCGACAGCGCAGTCACGCTCGGCCCGCTGATTCATGCGTTCGACTGGCGCCCGCAGGATTTCGACCGCCTCGCAGCGGGAAGTCTCGCGGGCCATCTGCTCGAATGCGCATGCCAGTTGACCGGAGGACTGCACACGGACTGGCAAGACGTGCCCGACTGGCCGAACATCGGTTATCCGATCCTGGAAGTCCAATCCGACGGAACGTTCGTCGTCGGCAAGCCGCCGGGTACCGGCGGGGTGATCCGCCGTGCAGCGGTCGCCGAGCAGCTGCTGTACGAGATCGGCGACCCGTCGGCCTACTTGCTGCCGGACGTCGTTTGCGACTTTCGGGATGTGCGGATCGAGCAGGTCGGTTCCGAACGCGTGCGAGTCAGCGGCGCCAAAGGCCGTGCGCCGGGCCGCCAGCTGAAGGTTTCGCTGACGTGGCAGGATGGCTGGCGCTGTGCCGGCACGCTGGTGATCATCGGCATCGACGCGGTAGCCAAGGCCCGGCGCACCGGCGAAGCCGTGCTCGCGCGGACCGCGCGAATGATCCGCGACGCCGGCTGGCCCGGCTACAGCGCGACGCGAATCGAGGTGATCGGCGCCGAGACGATCTACGGTCCGCATTCGCGCGCGGCGGCGGCGCGCGAGGTGATGCTGCGGGTGATCGCCGAGCATCCGCGCCAGGAACCGCTCGAGCTGTTCGCGCGCGAGATCGCGCCGGCCGGCACGTCTTGGGCGCCGGGCACGACCAGTCCGGGCGGCGGCAGGCCGCCTGTGTCGCCGGTGATCCGGCACCTGGCGATGCTGTGCGATCGCACCGCGGTTCCCGTGACGGTGACGTTGGATGGCGAGCCCGTCCCGGTGCCCTCGCTGCCGCTGCAGGCGCTGGACGACGCGACGCGCCGCACTGGCCCGAGCCGCGGCGGGGTCCGCCACGGCGAGGCCGTTGCGGCATCGGCGCCGCCCGCCTCGGGTCCGCCGGTCACCGTCCCCCTCGTCCGGCTTGCATGGGCACGCAGCGGCGACAAGGGCGATTCCGTCAACGTCGGCGTCATCGCCAGAGAACCGCAATACCTGCCGGTGCTGCTCGAGCAGCTGACCGAAACGGCGGTCGCGGCGTATTTCGCGCATCTGGTGCGCGGGCCGGTGCGCCGCTACCTGCTGCCCGGGATCGGCGCGATGAACTTCGTGCTGGACGAAGCGCTGGACGGCGTCGGCACCTCCTCGATGCGCATGGACCCGCTGGGCAAGGGCTTCGCGCAGATGCTGCTCGACTTCGAAATCCGCATTGCCGCCGGTCTGCTCGACTCGGCGGCGCCGTCCGAGCAGCGGTGAACCCGATTCACGAACGGCCGTCATGACGATCCTCGAATCGGCGATTTCCGTCGCCAGTGAATCGTTCCAGGCCAGCCGGGCCGCAATGCTCGAGCTGCTCGAACGGGTCCGGCGGTACGAACGGCGCAGCGTCGAGCAGTCGGCGCGATCGAGCGAGCGTTTCGCACAACGCGGCCAGCTGCTGCCGCGCGAGCGGCTGTCGCTGCTGCTCGATCCGGGCGCGCCGTTCCTGGAACTGTCGACGCTTGCCGGGCTCGGCCTGGACGATCCCGACCTCGAGCGCAGCACCCCCGGCGGCGGCGTGATTGCCGGCATCGGCTTCGTCAGCGGCTTGCGCTGCATGATCAGCGTGTCCGATTCCGGGATCGACGCCGGCGCGCTGCAGCCGATGGGCCTCGACAAGCAGCTGCGCGTGCAGGAG
>DATLGW010000506.1:0-2209 GCA_035540315.1 Burkholderiaceae bacterium
TACCGCATCTCCGCAAGCTCGCGAAAGAACGGCACGAACGGCGACGCCAGGCGGACCAAGCGCCACGGGAAGCGCCGGATCGGCAGGTCCGGGCGCTCGACGACTCGGCGGATCGCCTCGGCCATCTTCACGCCCGGCTCGAGCCAGTGCCCCCCGAAGTGCAGCACCTCGAAGTCGGCGAGCCGATCGGATTCGGCGAGGCGTGCGACCGCCTGGGCCAGATCCGGCAGATACGCCCAGGCGTGGCCGACACCGAAATCGCCGGGATACTGCACTGCCGCCGGCGGCCGCCCGGCCTTGACCATCACGGCGCCGAACCAGGATGAAGCCGATCCGGGGCCGAAGAAGTCGCCGGCGCGGACGATCAGCGTACGCACCCCCCGCTGCGCTGCCGCTTTCAGCATCTGCTCCATCCGGACGCGAACGGCGCCCTTGCGCGTGGCCGGATGCTGCGGCGCGTCTTCGGCCACCAGCGTGCCGGCGTCGCGCCCGAAGTTGTAGACGTTACCGGGGAAGACGATCCGCGCGCCGCTTCGCGCCGCCGCATCGATCGTGTTCTGCAGCATCGGAATCGCGATCTTCTCCCAATGGCGATACCCCGGCGGGTTGACCCCGTGCACGATCAGCTGCGCGCCGGCGGCCGCGGCGGCAACGTCCGCCGCGCTCGTCGCGTCGCCCGCGATCCAATCGATCGATTCGGCGCGAAGCGCCCGCGCCCGCGACGGATCGCGATGCAGCGCCCGCACGCGCCAGCCATTCGCCGCCAGCGCCGCGACGACGGCGCCGCCGAAGCCGCCGGTCGCTCCCAGCACCAACGCGACGCGCTGCCGCGTGTTCAGAGGTCCGTTCGTCGCTTGCATGTTCATCGTCTTCTCCATCGAGTGATGCAGCCAGGTTACGGCGGCGAGACTCCATACGCAATTCACGATGAACGAAGTTCTGATATACATTAATGAATGATCGATTCCGGCGTGCCCGCGAGCGATCCCGGCTGGGACCTGTACCGTTCGTTCCTGCAGGTGATGAAGACCGGCAGCCTGTCGGCCGCGGCACGGGCGCTCGCGACGACGCAGCCGACCGTCGGGCGGCACGTCGATGCGCTCGAGCGCAGCCTCGGCGTCACGCTGTTCACCCGCTCGCGCGGCGGCCTTGCGCCGACCCCGGCTGCGCTGGAGCTCGCGCCGCACGCCGAGACGATGGCCGCGGCCGCGGCCGCGCTCGCGCGCACCGCAACCGGGGGCGCGGGCGAGATCGCCGGCGTCGTGCGGCTCGCTGCCAGCGCCACGGTCGGTGCCGAAGTGCTGCCGCCGATCCTGGCGGAATTCATCGAGCGTCATCCGGCGATCCGGATCGAGCTGACGCTGGGCTCGCGCAACGAAGACCTGCTGCGGCGCGACGCCGATGTCGCGGTGCGGATGAACCGGCCGGTGCAGCAGGCGCTGGTCGCACGCAAGCTCGGAGACCTGCGGATCGGGCTGTATGCGCACCGCCGCTACGCGCAGCGCCGCGGGCTGCCGCGCAGCGTCGAGGAGTTCGCCAGTCACTGCGGCATCGGCTACGACCGGATGCCGATGCCGCAGGTGCGCGGTGTGCCGTTGCCGCGCGAACGGTTCGGTCTCCGTTGCGACAACGAGCTCGCGCAGCTTGCCGCGCTGCGCGCCGGCATCGGCATCGGCGCCTGCCAGGCCGGCATCGCGCGGCGCGATCCGGAGCTGCTGCCGGTGCTGGCCGACGCGGTTCGGCTGCCGTTGCCGATGTGGCTGGTCATGCACCGCGACCTGCGCGACACGCCGCGCGTGCGCGCGCTGTACGCGCATCTGGCCGACCGGCTCGCCGCCTACGCTGCAAGCAGCGCATGACGCCGACGCCGCCGCGCGCCGCAGCGCAAGCAGTCAGCGCACTGCCGCGCTCAGCGCCTGGTCCAGGTCCCACAGGATGTCGTCGAGCGATTCCAGCCCGACCGACAGCCGCACCAGGTCCGGCGTCACGCCGGCGGCACGCTGCTCGTCCTCCGACAGCTGCCGGTGCGTCGTCGACGCCGGGTGGATCACCAGCGTACGCGCGTCGCCGACGTTCGCCAGGTGGCTCATGAACGTGCACGAGTCGATGAAGCGCTCGCCGGAGCGTGCCGCCGACTCGCTGCCGCGCGGCTTGACGCCGAAGCACAGGATGCCGCCGGCGCCGCGCGGCAGGTAGCGCTTCGCCAGCG
>DATLGW010000507.1:0-3852 GCA_035540315.1 Burkholderiaceae bacterium
TCGCCGGCGTCAGCGGCTTGGCCTTCGGCTTCATGATGGGCTTGCCCTCGGCGTCGCGGCCGGCCCAGTAGCGGCCGCGCTGCGCCGCCAGGTCCTCGAGGGCGAAGTAGACGTCGTCGTCCGTGACGGACGCGAGCGGCAGGTCGCCGATCCGCTCGGCCCACCAGGCCATGCGATGGCCCCGGGTGGTATCCCGTCCGGCGTAGGCGAGCATGTACGCGTCCACGAGCTCGCGGACGGTCAGATCGGTGATTCGCGCGGCCCGGGAAGTGGCCGCGTCCCGCTCACCGGCGGATTGCAACGCTGTGGTTTCCATGTGCGACACCCTGTGAAAAGCCCGCCTTTTCACCGGCGGACTAGGTGACGCGTCAGGAAACGCCCGTCAAATCAAGAACTTTGGTGGCGGATCAGGGACTCGAACCCCGGACCTGCGGATTATGATTCCGTCGCTCTAACCGACTGAGCTAATCCGCCAGAACCGTATATTTTAACGAGCGGCAATCGTATCTGTCAAAGATGGCTTCGGCGCGTGCGACGGCCGGGCGGCAACCGGCAGCGGCCCGGCGGCGCGCGCAAACCGCAGCTCGAACCGCGCCCCGGGGTGCGTCGGGTCGCTGCGCGCCCAATGGACCGCGATCGTTGCCGCGTGCTGTTCTGCGATCTCGCGCACGATTGCCAGCCCCAGTCCGCTGCCGTCGCCTTCGCTGTCGAGCACGCGGTAGAAGCGCTCGAAGATCAGTCCGCGCTCGGACTCGGGGATTCCCGGACCCGAGTCCTCGACCTCGAGATCGACTTCGCGCTCGCGCGCGCACACGCGCACGGTCACCGCGCCGCCGGCGGGCGTGTGGCGCAGCGCGTTGTCGATCAGGTTGTTCATCAGCTCGCGCAGCAGCAGCGGATGGCCGCTGATCGGCGCGGAGTTCCCCGTGCACTCGAAGCCGAAATCGATCGATCGGGCCAGCGCGCGGGGCACCCAGTCCTCGACGATGTCGCGCGCCAGCGCGATCAGATCGAGCGTCTCCAGCGGCACGGCGCCGCGCAGGTACTCGGTGCGCGCGAGCGCGAGCAGCTGGCTGATCAGGTGCGCGGTGCGCTGCGACCCGGTCGCGAGCTGCTCGAGCGTGCGTCGCAGCTCGGCCGGGTCCGACTCGCGCAGCGCGAGCTCGGCCTGGGTGCGCAGTCCCGCCAGCGGCGTCTTCATCTGATGCGCGGCATCGGCAACGAATCGCTTCTGCGCACTGATGTTCTGGCCCAGCCGGGCCAGCAGCTCGTTGAACGCGTCGATCAGCGGCGCGATCTCCTCGGGAGCGCCGCGCGGATCGATCGGCGACAGGTCGTCGGGGCGCCGCCCGCGGATCCGGGTCTGCAGCGACTGCAGCGGCGCCAGCCCGCGCGTCAGCCCGATCCACACCAGCACGACGGCGATCGGCAGGATCAGGAACTGCGGAAAGATCACGCCCTTGATGATCTCGTTCGCCAGCCGAGTCCGCTTGTCCAGCTTCTCGGCGACTTGCACCAGGCGCGGACCGCTGCCGTCGCCGTCGGCCGACGGGTCGACGTACAGATAGCCGATCCGCAACTCGTCGCCGCGGAACGTGTCGTTGCGGATCTTCACCAGGCCGAACTCGGGGAAGTCGTACAACGCCGGTCGCGGCAGCTCGAACTCGCCGGCGATCAGCTTGCCGTCGCCTGCGAGCACCTGCAGGTATTCGCGTTCGGGCTCCTCGGCCTCCTGCAGATCGCGCGCTGCACGCGGCAGCGCGAACACCACCTGGTCCGGCGATGCCCGTACCTGCTGCGCGAGCACCTCGGTGCGCTCGACCAGCGCCCGGTCGTACGGCGCGTCGGCCAGCGTCCGCGCTGCGATGAACGTCACTGCCACCGACAGCGGCCACAGCAGCACCAGCGGCGCGAACATGAAGTCGAGGATCTCGCCGAACAGCGAACGCTGCTCGTGCGCGGTGCTTTCGCGCCGCGCGCGCCGGTCGCGGCGCCACAGCACCGGCGCGCGCTGCGTGGCCGGGGTCTCGCGCGTGCCGATCAGGTCGCGCAGGAACAGCGGCAACCGGTCGCGAAACGGCATCGGAATCAGGTCCCGGTCGCCGTCTCGGGCGGCCGCTGCAGGCAGTACCCCAGCCCGCGTACGGTCGCGATCCGGATGCCGCCGCCCTCGAGCTTGCGGCGCAGCCGATGCATGTAGACCTCGATCGCGTTGTAGCTGACCTCGTCGCCGCAGCCGCACATGTGCTCGACGATCTGCTCCTTGCTGACCAGGCGGCCTACACGCTGCAGCAGGATCTCGAGCAGGCCGAGCTCGCGCGCCGACAACTCCAGCGGTTGGCCGTTCAGCTGCGCGATGCGCCCGGCCTGGTCGTACGCGAGCGGCCCGAGCCTGAGCAGCGCGGCGTTGCCGCCCATCGTCCGGCGCACCAGCGCGCGCACGCGGGCCTCGAGCTCGGACAGCGCGAACGGCTTGGCCATGAAATCGTCGGCGCCCAAATCGAGCCCGCGCACGCGCTGCTCGACCGAATCGGCGGCCGTCAGGATCAGCACCGGGGCCTTGGAGTCGCGAGCGCGCAGCCGGCGCAGCACGTCCAGTCCCGACATGCGCGGCAGGCCCAGGTCCAGGATCACGACGTCGTATTGCTGCGCTGCAAGCGCCGCATCGGCGGCCGTTCCGCTGGCGGCGCAATCGACTGCGTAGCCGGCATTGCGCAGCGACCTCGACAGGCCATCGGCCAGGACGCTGTCGTCCTCGGCAATCAGTACCTTCATCCCCACACTCTCCGCGGGGGAGTGTAGCGCTTTGGGGCGCTGCTAGCGACGGGCGCGGTTGATCGCGTCGCGCGCTTCGATCGCGGCCTCGCGGGCGGCGGCCGCATAATCGTCGCCGCTGGACGCGTACAGGATCGCGCGGGCGGAATTGACGACCAGACCGACTCCCGCGGCATCGCGCCCGGCCTGCACGGTCGCGTCGATGTCGCCGCCCTGCGCGCCGATGCCGGGAACGAGCAGCGGCATCTCCGGCGCGATCGCCCGCACCCGCGCAAGCTCGGCCGGATAGGTCGCGCCCACGACCAGGCCGACCTGGCCGCTGTCGTTCCAGCGCTCGACCGCCAGCCGCGCAATGTGCTCGTACAGCGGCTGGCCGTCGATCTGCAGCGATTGCAGGTCGCCGCCGCCGGGATTCGAGGTTCGACACAACAGCAGCGCGCCGCGGCCGCGGTGCTCGAGGAACGGCTGGATCGAGTCGAATCCCATGAAGGGGCTCAGCGTCACCGCGTCGGCCGCATAACGCTCGAACACCTCGCGCGCGTATTGCGCCCCGGTCGCGCCGATGTCGCCGCGCTTGGCGTCGAGAATCACGGGAACGCCCGGCCAGCGCCGGTGGATGTGCGCGATCAGCGCCTCGAGCTGATCCTCGGCGCGCGCGGCGGAGAAGTAGGCGATCTGCGGCTTGAATGCGCAGACGAGGTCGCCGGTCGCGTCGACGATGTCGCGACAGAACTCGTAGATCGCATCGGCGCGGCCTGCGTGCTGCGCGGGCAGACGCTGCGGGTCGGGGTCCAGGCCGACGCACAGCAGCGAATCGGCGCGCTGCCACGCCGTCCTGAGCGACAATGCGAAATCCGAAGCCAACTTCCGCCGCACCCTCCGTACGTCGATTCTAACCGCGCCCGGTATCCGGCCCGCGCCTGCCCGCCTCGAGCGCCAACTGTACCGATCGATGCCGCTATCCCGTCGCGACCTCGCGTTGCTCGCGCTGCTGACCGTGCTGTGGGGGCTCAACTGGCCGGTGATGAAGGCGGGGGTCACCGAGTTTCCGCCGCTGACGTTCCGCGCGATCTCGAT
>DATLGW010000508.1:0-4690 GCA_035540315.1 Burkholderiaceae bacterium
GATCACGCACAGCGTCTCGCCCAACCGCTTCGATTCGTCGTAGCACGCGCGCGGCCCGGTGCACGATACCAGCCCGCGGTAGGTCTCCGGAGTCGGTATCGCATCGGGCGTGGGATCGCCGTAGATCTCGCTGGTGGAAAAGAACAGCACGCCGGACAGCGGCCCGGCGGCCGCGTCGCCGCCGTCGATGCGGCGCCGCGCGTAGTCGAGCATCAGCCGCAGCCCGTCGACGTTCGCATCGATCGTTTCCAGCGGATGCTTGCGGTAATACATCGGCGATGCGATCGAAGCGGCGTGGATGATCCAGTTCGCCGGCGGCAGGTCCGACGGGATCGGCTGGGTCACGTCGTGCTTGCGCAGCCGCACCTCCGGGCTCTCGAGCTGCGACAGCCACTCCGGAACGCCGCGGATGAAGTTGTCGAGCACCGTCAGCCGGATCCGCTGCCCAGGGGCGCGCGATCCGTTCCAATGCCGGATCGCCAGCGTCAGGTAATAGCCGAGGAACCCGGCGCCGCCGGTGAACCACACGTGGCCGCCGGCCAGTTGCGCCAGCTCGTCGGCGCCCTTGCGGCACAGGTAATCGAGGTCGCGGTCGATCAGTTCTTGCAGTTGCAGCATGCGTTGCGCTTGGCCGTTGCCGTTGTCGTTGCGGATCGTCCGATGCTAGACGATCCGTCAGCGGCGCTCAGTCGATTATTTCCACATTCGGCAGCGGAACCACGAACCGCCCGCCCCACGACCGGACCGGCGCCAGCTGCTCGACGATCTCGCGCCGCAGGTTCCACGGCATGATCAGCACGTAGTCGGGCCGCGTTTCGAAGATGCGCTCGGGCGCGTGAATCGGGATCCGGGTCCCGGGCGTGTACTTGCCCTGCTTGTACGGGTTCTTGTCGACCATGTAGTCGAGGAAGTCCTGCCGGATCCCGCAATAGTTCAGCAGCGTATTGCCCTTGCCCGGCACGCCGTAACCGACGATCCGCTTGCCGGCGCGGCGCAACCCGATCAGGCACTCGAGCAGCGACCGCTTCGACTCCTCGACCCGCTCGGCGAAGCGCGCATAGGTGCGCAGATCGGCGACGCCGCGCTCGCGTTCGTATGCGCGGATGCGCTGGACGTTCGGCGTGACCGCATGCGTGTCGTTCTGCGCGTGCGTGCCGTAGATCCGGAACGAGCCGCCGTGCGACTCGATCTCCTCGACGTCGAAGATCCGCAGCCCCTGGCTGGCGAACACCCGCTCGGCGGCGTGGAACGAGAAATACGAGAAGTGCTCGTGATAGATCATGTCCCAGGTGTTGTCCTCGATCATCTTGAACAGATGCGGGAACTCCACCGTGATCACGCCGTCGGGCTTGATCAGCGCCTTCAGGCCCAGCACGAAGTCGTTCAGGTAAGGCGTGTGCGCCATCACGTTGTTGGCCGCGACGATGTCGCACGGCCCGTGCTCGGCGCGGATCTTAGCGCCGGTCTCGGAGCCGAGGAACACGCTGATCGTCGGGATCCCCTTCTTGCGCGCGGCATCGGCGACGTTGAGCGCCGGCTCGATTCCCAGCACCGGGATGCCGCGGGCGACGAAGTGCTGCAGCAGGTAGCCGTCGTTGCTCGCGACTTCGTACGCGCGGCTCGTCGAGCTCAGCCCGAAGCGCTCGATCGCCGCATCGACGTAGCGCTTGGATTGCGCGACCAGCGCGCCGGAGAACGACGAGAAATACGAGTACTCGCTGAAGATGTCGCTCGGCGACACGAACTCGTCGAGCTGCGCCAGGAAGCACTGGCCGCACACGCGCACGTGCAGCGGATAGAACGACTCGCCGGCGTTCAGCGACGCCGCGTCGAGCAGCGAATTGCACAGCGGCGAGCTGCCCAGGTCGACCAGCGTCTGGTGCAGCTGCGCGCCGCAGTGCCGGCAGCGCGGCGCAGCCGGCGCGCGGGCGCCGGCGTCGGTCTCGGTCGTGGCGATCGCTTCGTTGCGGCCCATGGCTTCCTTCACTCGATCTCGGCCGGCTGCGGATGGCCCGGCAGGTACATCGCCTGCACGTCCTCGGGAATGTGCGCGAGATCGGTGCCGCGCAGGTAGTCGTCGATCGCCGAGCCGGTGCACTTCGAGTCGACGTTGCGCGCGCCCCGCTTGGCGCGCAGGTCGCCGACGTGCACGGTGCGAAAGTCGATCGAGAACCGCGTCTCGCCGCTGTGGTTCGGCAGCGTCGAGTGCAGGTGCGCGGCCGAGAACAGCATCAGCCCGCCCGGGGGCTGCACGATGACGATCTTCGGCTCCAGCTGCACCGGCTCGAGCGCGTGCGGCTGCTTGCGGGTGTCCTTCTCGATGAACTGCGCGGCGTTGAAACGCGACGTCGCGTTCCACTCCTGATAGTTGTACGTCTCGGAGTCGTTGCGCACGGGCTGCGTGAAGTGCACCGGGTGGAACGCCATCGTGTTGGTCGCGTCGATCTCGTAGATCGGCAGCCACCAGTTGATCTGGCACATCGGCGCCGAATACCAGGTGTCGCGGTGCGGATGGAACGCGTAGGCGATGCCGGCAGTCAGGTAGCCGTCGCTGGTGGCGCTGCGCATCCGCGGAATGTCGAAGTGCACCTGCTCGAGGTCGCAGCCGATCGAGGCCAGGATCCTCGGCAGGATCCGCTTGCATTCCGGATGGTGGATGAACGCCGGCTTGACCTTCGCGAGGACCTGCGCGTACGTGCGGACGTCATACCGATACTGGGCGGTGCGCGGGTCGGTGCCGTCGAATCCGTCGGTCAGCAGCTTGCGCGCGAGCTCGACCAGCTCCATCGTGTGCTCGTTCGGCGAATACACGAACAGGTCGCCGCGGTACAGCAGCTCGCGGCGCTGGTCGTCGCCGATCTTGCGGTCGAAATAAACGGCAGTCATGTCAGTCTCACGAGAACGATGTTGTACCGATCAACGCTGCGCCGGGTCGCGGGCCGCAGGACGATCGGTCGGAGCCAGCAGATCGGCGTCGCGCAAGCGGCCGGCCGCCCGGTGCAATACGTCGAGGGGCAGCCCCGACAGCTCGCTGATGTCGAGCGTCGAGTGCTCGCCGTCAGAGTAGCTGAGCATCCACAACAGTGCCATCTGTGCGGTTTTTTTGTCGTTTTCGCCGCCGATCGAGTCGTACAGCCCGCGCCGGCCCAGCTGCGGCTCGCCGAACGGCTGCAGGTTGCGCCAGGTCGCGACCAGGTCGGCGCGCGCGAGCACGTCGCGGCACACCGCGAGCGTCGCCGCCAGCGACTCGGGCCGGATGAAGTCCAGATCGTCGGCCGACGTGTGGTACTGCGGATAGCAGCCGTACGGCGTGCGCATCAGGCATCCAACCGGCAGGTCGATGCCGGGCGAGCAGAACTGGCGCTCGTCGTAGCCGTAGGGGCCGAACGGCTCGATCGTGTGCGGCTCGCCGCGCGCGGCGAGCACCTGCGCGACGATCCGGTCGATCGCGCCGCCGCGGCGGCTGCGCTTGTAGGTGAAACCGCCCGCGTCGCCGACGCCGCTGAGCACCAGGCCGCCGTCGATGCGGTCGAGCCGCTCGCGGTTGCGCGCGAGCCAGGTGATCGCGCCGATCGTGCTCGGCACGAACAGGAACCGGATCGTGTGGTTCGGGCGGGTCTGCGCGAGCTCGCGCGCGAGCAGCGTCGCGACCGAAATCCCCGACAGGTTGTCGTTGGCCAGCGACGGGTGGCACACGTGCACCGACACGATCAGCTCGCGGTCGCTGGCACCTTCGATGCAACACTCGCCGTAAGTCAGGTGGCCGGGCGCCAGCGTCGAATCGATCACCGCCTCGTAGGTGCCCGGACGCAACGCCTGGCGCTGCCGGTGGCTCAGGCAGAAACCCCAGGTGCGCTGGTAATACGACGTGCGGTACGGGATCCAGTCGGGATGCTCGGGAATCGAGTGCAGGTGCGGCTGCAGCTGCTCGAGCGTCAGCCGCGCGCGCACCGGCTCGCTGTAATTGACCACGTGCAGCGTGTGCTGCGCCAGATCGACGATCCGCCGGCCCTCGGCGTCGGCGAGCCAGGCAGCGCGCACGTTCCACTCGGGCGGCACGACCCAGTCGAACACCGCTTCGCCGCTCGGCACCTCGTGGATCTGCAGCGGGATCAGCTCGGAGAGCTGCGCCAGCGTCGCGCGCACGCCGTCGCCGGTGATGCTGCGCGCGATCGGATACAGCTGCCGGCACAGCGCATGCAGCGCCTGCCCGGTGTCCGCGGCCGTTTCGGTCATCTGCGAACCCGGCGGCCGCTCACCAGCGCTTCCACGGCGCCTTGCCGCTCGCCCACAGCGCCTCGAGCACGTTCTTGTCGCGCAGCGTGTCCATCGGCTGCCAGAAGCCCTCGTGCCGGTAGGCTCCGAGCTGCCCCTGCGTGGCCAGCGCCCGCAGCGGCTCCTGCTCCCACACAGTGGCATCGCCGTCGATGTAGTCGAACACCGCCGGCTCGCAAACGAAGAAGCCGCCGTTGATCCACGCGCCGTCGCCCTTGGGCTTCTCGCGGAAGGAATCGATCCGCGGATCGCCCTCCTTCAGCTGGAATGCCCCGAATCGCCCTTCCGGCTGCACCGCAGTCAGCGTCGCGTGCAGCCGGTGCGACTTGTGGAATTCGATCAGCTTGCCGACGTCGAGATCGCAGACGCCGTCGCCGTAGGTCAGGCAGAACGGGTCGTTGCCGAGGTACTGGCG
>DATLGW010000509.1:0-12568 GCA_035540315.1 Burkholderiaceae bacterium
GCACGAACCCGGTCTTCAGCGAGGTCTCGAAATTCCCGCCTGCGATCCGCGACCTCGCGCTGGTGCTGCCGCAACAGGTTGCGGCCGGCGAAGTGCTGGCCGAAATCGACCGCGTTCGTGGCGCCGATCAGACACTGGCCACGGTGCAGCACGTCAAGTTATTCGACGAATATCGCGGTAAGGCTCTGGAAAATAAAGAAAAAAGCCTTGCTTTCCGTTTTTGGATGCAAGATACTCAGCGCACCCTGAGCGACGCGGAAGTGGACGCCGCGATGGGCCGGATCGTCGAGCGACTGAATCGGACTTTCGGTGCCCGCTTGCGATCGGCTCCCAAGGAGACATGAACCAGCATCTGCTGAGCGAGGTCACGAACGCGATGCAACCGGCGTCGGACGAGGGGCGTGATGAGGCCCCCGGCGGCAGCGGCGTCGAGCAGAGCGGCCAAGAGCATTTCACGCTGACGAAGGCCGAGCTGGCGGAACTGTTGTTCGAGCGCGTCGGCCTGAACAAGCGCGAAGCGAAGGACATGGTCGAGACCTTTTTCGACGAGATCCGCGACGCGCTCGAGCGGGGTGAAAGCGTCAAGCTGTCGGGGTTCGGCAACTTTCAGCTGCGCGACAAGCCGCAGCGGCCCGGGCGCAACCCGAAGACCGGCGAGGAGATCCCGATCTCCGCCCGGCGGGTGGTGACATTCCATGCAAGCCAGAAGCTCAAGGCGCTGATCGAGCGGGTGCCCGAGTAAGGGCACGCGCCGACACGAATGAGTTCCGCATTGTCCAAGGCCGAGCCGAAGGCACCCCTGCCGCCGATCCCGGCCAAGCGCTACTTCACGATCGGCGAGGTCAGCGAGCTGTGCGGCGTCAAGCCGCACGTGCTGCGGTACTGGGAGCAGGAGTTCACGCAGCTGCGGCCGATGAAGCGCCGCGGCAACCGCCGCTATTACCAGCATCACGAAGTGCTGCTGGTGCGCCGCATTCGCGAGCTGCTGTACGAGCAGGGCTTCACGATCAGCGGCGCGCGCAACCGGCTCGGCGAGGCGGCGCAGGGCAAGCGGCGCGAATCGGCCGCCGCGCTGGCGCCCGTCGAAGCGGCACCCGATGCGCCACCGCCCCAGCTCGATCTGGCAGCGGTCCGCAGCGAACTGCTGGCGGCGCTCGAGCTGCTCGGCCCGGCGCCGCAGCCGCCGGCGGCAAGCGACGCGAGCGGCCCGGCGCCGCGCTCGGACGAAGCCGATGATTCCCGCTGATGCGGTTGGCCTCGCGGCGGCTGCTATAATCGGCCGCTTCGGGGCGTAGCGCAGCCTGGTAGCGCACTTGCATGGGGTGCAAGGGGTCGCGAGTTCGAATCCCGCCGCCCCGACCAACGACTTCCACGGCCTGACCTGATGTCGATCGCGAGAGCGCTCGTGGTCGTGCTGGTCGGCGCCGTGATCGCGACGGTCGGCCTGATCGCTTGGGGCGCCTTCCGCTGGGAGGGTGCGACGCGAGCGTTGTTCGCTCGAATCGATGCGGCGCAGGTTCCGCCGCGGCCCGCGGCCTACGATCCGCGCGAGCTCGCCGGGCTGCCGGCGCCGGTGCAGCGTTATTTCCGCGCCGCGCTGCGCGAGGGCACGCCGATCGTCGCGGGCGCGACGATCGAGCAACGCGGCATCTTCAACATCAGCGAGACCGGCTCGCGCTGGATCCGTTTCACGGCGCAGCAGCGGGTGGTCACGCGCCGCCCCGGCTACGTTTGGGACGCGCAGATCGAGCTGGCGCCCTGGATCGAGATCCGAGTGCACGATGCCTATGTCGCAGGGACCGGCATCCTTCATCCGTCGCTGCTCGGCATATGGTCGCTGGGCGAGCTGCAGGGGTCGGCGCAGATCGCGCGCGACCAGCTGATGCGCTTCCTGGCCGAGGCCCCGTGGTACCCGACGGCGCTGCTGCCCAGCCAGGGCGTGCGCTGGGAGCCGGTCGATGCGCGGTCTGCCCGTGCAACGCTCGCCGACGGCGGCGTGGTCGCAACGCTCACGTTCCGTTTCCGCGACGACGGCCTGATCGAGTCGGTGCACGCCGAAGCGCGCGGTCGCAGCGTCGGCGGCGCGCTGGTGCCCACGCCGTGGGAAGGGCGCTGGTCGGAGTACGAGCAGCGCGACGGCATGCGCGTGCCGCGCGAGGGCGAGGTTGCGTGGTTGTTGCCGGAGGGACGCAAGCCGTATTGGCGCGGGCGGGTGACGTCGCTGCAGTACCTGTTTGCGCGGTGATGCGCTGCGCGCGCAGCTTGGGGCCTCTGTGTAGAATGGGCGCGAGCCGGCCGAACACGGATCAGCGCCTGTGAGCAAGAGCGAAAGCCGAAATCCCGCGAGCTTGCAGTTCGGGTTCCTGAACCAGCTGCGCCGGGAGCGCAAGTTGGTCAACGTCTACCTGATGTCGGGCGTGCGGCTGCAGGGTCTGATCCGCTCGTTCGACACCCACTCGCTGCTGCTCGAAACCCGGTCGGAACAGGTGCTGCTCAGCCATGACGCGATCAGCACCGTCGGCGCGGCCGCAGCCGGCGCAGCGCGCGCCAGCGGAGCGCGCGGCGCGAGCGCGCGCGGCCCCGGCGGCCCGCGCGGCTCGGGACCGGGCGGACCGCGCCCGGGCGGCGGTTTTCGGGGCGGCCCCGGCGGGCCTGCAGGCCCGGGAGGTCCCGGCGGGCCCGGCGGGCCGCCGCGCGACGGCGAGCCCAAGCCTCCGTCAGTGACGGTGCGTCGCCGCCGGACGATCGCCAGCTGATACCGCGTGCTCGGCGCGTCGCGGCGCCGGATCGGACGTCCGCGCCGGCGCCGGATTGCCGGCCGCTTGCCCATGCGCCGGCGCCGCAGACGGTTGCGGCTGCGGCGGCGCGGCTTGCTGCGCGTTCGCCTGTTCGATCAGCGCGGCCAGGTGCCGCCCGAGCCGCTCGAATGCATCGCGCCGCTCCGCATGCAGCGATTCGCGCTGCGCGTCGGTCAGCGCGGCGGCGCTGCTGCGGTTCAGGCACGATTGGATCACGTCGGGTCGAGCGCCCTGGGCGGCCATGATCGACGCCGCGGTGCGCCGCAGCGTCCGCGCCGTCCACTCGCCCGAGCTCAGCACGAGGCTGCGCGTCGCACGGGTCCTGCCTTCGATCCGGGCATCGCGCTGCCGGTCGCGCAGTTGCTTTCCGATCGCGTTCGCGTCGATCGCGCCGCTGCCGCCGCGGCCGGAAAACAGCCACTGCGAGCCGCGATCGAGCTCCTTCAGCGCGACCAGATGGCGCCTCGACAGCGCCGACAGATGAATCGGGTGCGGCGCGCCGCTGCGGCTGCGCGACGCCGGAACGGTCCACACCGCGCCCGGCAGATCGACTTCTTCCCAGCGGGCGCCGCACAGCTCGCCGAGCCGGCATCCGGTCGCCAGCAGCAGCCACACCGCATGCTCGACCCGGCTGCGCAACCGCGCCGCGCCGAGCGCGCAAGCGAGCTCGCGGATCTCGTCGTCCGACAGCGCCCGCTCGCTGCCGGCGGCAGCCGGCGCGACCGCGACGCGGCGAATCCCGTACGTGGGATCGTGCGCGATCCAGCCGGCCAGCACCGCATGCCGGAACATCTGCCGCAGCTCGGCGAGCAGCGCGTTGGCCTGGGTCACTGCGCCGCGGGCGGCGACCCGGTCGAGCAAAGCGACGATCTGCGACGAGTCGATGCGCGAGCTGCGCTGCGTGCCGAGTGCAGGCAGCACGTCCTTCGCGAAACCGCGCAGCAGCGCCCGGCCCTGATCCTTGCGGCGGACTGCCGCATCGCGCAGCCAGAACGCGAACACCTGCTGCAGCGTCGGATCGGGCGAGGGCGCCGATCCGACCGCCGCGGGAGCGATCGCCGAGCCAGTCGCTGCGGGTTCGTAATTGCTGCGAAGCCGGTCGCGCGCTTGTCGAATCGCCGCCAACGTATGCTGCGGCCAGCTGCCGACGCGGACTTCGTGCAGCCGGCCCTCGGACCGGTACCGGTAGTAGAAGTCGACGGCGACGTGGCGCTGCGGTCGCGTCGCGATCCGCACCCAGCCCTCGAGCGACGCATCGTCGCTGACCCGGCGTCCGACTTCGGCTTCGCTCAGTCGCAGCAGGTCCTGCTCCGAGATCATCGAGCCCCCGACCGTTTTGATTCGCGGATAATGACATCCGGGGTTTTCGGTCCGCAAGAGCCGATCGCAGAGCGTCCCGTTTGGAGCACCGAAAACGGGTCGTCTTCGCCCGACGCGGGCAGTGCGGCGACGGTCGCTGCGGCCGGTTCAGTGCGGCGACAGGTCGCTGCTGAAGCTCGGCTGCCGGTTCGCGATCGCGGTGGCCGTGGCGGCCGCTGCGGCCGCCGACGGCGGCCCGTCGAACAGCGACTGGATCGGCTGCGCACGGCCGAACAGGTCGCCCTGCAGGTAATCGACGCCGAGCTCGCGCAGCCGCGCATAGATGCCGTCGCTGTGCACGTGCTCGGCGATCGTGCGCAGGTTCAGCCTGCGCGCGACGCGGATCGTCGCCAGCACGATCTCTTCGTCGATCGCGCTGGAGATCAGGTTTCGGATGAACGAGCCGTCGATCTTCACGTAATCGAGCGGGAACCGCTTCAGGTACTCGAAAGTCGCCAGCCCGGTGCCGAAGTCGTCGAGCGCAATCCCGAACCCCTGCGACTTCAGCTCGTCGACCAGCCGCGATGCGGCCGACGGGTTGCGGATCGCCTCGCTCTCGGTGATCTCGAACACGATCTTGTCGGCCGGGATCCCGTACAGGGTACGCTGCTGGCGGATGTAGTCGGCGATCGTGCCGTCGCTCATCGTGGCGCCGGACAGATTGATCGAGCACTTGTGCGTGCGCTCGAGCGCCGCCGGATGCGTGGCGAGCCACTCGAAGCTGCGGGCGATCACCGCCCGGTCGAGCGCGACCGACATCTGCGCCTGCATTGCGAGCGTCAGGAATTCCGGCGGCTGGATCAGGCTGCCGTCGCGATCGCGCAATCGCGTCAACACCTCGTACGAGCGGCGATCGTCGGTCGCGTCGGGATCGATGACCGTCTGCGCATACAGCTCCAGGCGCCCGTCGCGGATCGCTTCGCGAATGTGTTCGATCTTGCTCTGGTGCGCGCGCCGCGCGTCGATCATCATCTGCGACAACGGCTCGACGAACAGCTGCGGATCGCGCACGCTGGCGGCGATCGACAGCGCGTCCGACAGCGACGACAGGCAGTCGTCGCTGTTGACCAGCGCATGGCGGTCGATCAGCAGCCCGCCGACGCAGACCTGCAGCCGCAGGCTGCCGTGTTCGGTCGCGAACAGCTGCCCCGACAGCTGCGAGTACACGTCGCGCGCCACGCCGCGCACCTGCGCGACCGTATCGACGCTGACGACCAGCGCATAGCGGCCCGACGACAGCCGCGCGGCCAGCTGCAGCTGCGGTTGGCGCTGCAGCAGCGCCGCGACCGACTGCTCGAGCTGCAGCGCCTGGATCGCGCCGCACAGGTCGTTGACCGAGTCGAAGTTGTGCAAGTGCACGCCGATCAGCCCGAAGTTGGTGCGGGTCGGCGACGCCAGCCGATCGCCGAACTCCGCCAGCAGCCCGCGGTCGTTCAGCAGTCCGGTCGTCATGTCCTGGCGGGCCTGGCGAGCCACGCGGACCAGCGCCAGCCGCCGGTCGGCGGCGACCGACTGCAGCACCAGCGCGACCAGCGCGGCGCAGAACACGATCAGCGACGCCTCGAACGTGCGGTGGAAGCCGTCGCCGGCCAGCGGCGCCAGGTACGAGCGCGACGCCAGCAGCGGCAGCGCCGACAGCAGCAGCGTCAGCGCATTGCCGCGCTCCGACATCCGGATCGCGCTCCACGCGACGATCGGGAAGTAGAAGAACGCCAGCATGTACGCATAGTGGATGTCCCAGCCGGCAGCGACCAGGCTGGCGCCGATCACCAGCAGCGTCAGCACCAGCGCCGACAGGTCGGCCAGCGGCGCGCCCGACAGGCTCGCCTCGGGCTCGGGCACCGCCTCGTCGATGCACGCCAGCACTGCCGGCGCGACCAGCAGCGTGCCGAGCGCGGCCGACAGCCATGCAGCGACCACCACGCCCTGCGGTTGCGCCTGAGGCAGCACGTCGAGCCACAGCAGCGCGGCCGCGAGGATCAGTCCGTCCAGCGTCGCCGCCGCCAGCAGCGTGACCGCGACGAACCGCAGCACCGCCTGCAGCCGATATTCGGCCGGCTTCCAGTCGTTGATCCGGCGCAGCAGCGTCGCGGCCGCGACCGCGCCGGCCACGCTGCCCGCGCCGGCGGCGGCGACCAGCAGCGGCTCGCCCAGCGCGAGCAGCGCCCAAGCGGCCGCGCCGAAGCCGGCCGGCAGCGCCCACACGCGCCCGAAGCGCCACGCGAATGCGAACCCGACGCCCGACGCGGGCCAGATCAGCATCCGGGTGGCATCGCCGTGAAACACCGCCTGCGCGGCCAAACACAGCGCGAATGCCAGCGCGCCGATCAGCAGCGACCGCGGAAGCGGGGACAGACCTAGGCGAGACGGACCGGACGGATGGAGCAAGAGCCAGTGCCGGGATGGGTTCGGCGAAGTGTAATACAGCGTCTCGACCCCACGCCGCCGGGTGCGCTGCGGATGCCCGCAAATGCCGGCGCAGTCGCGATCGGCGCCACACCGGCGCCGATCGTTCGGCCGGGCGAGCGCAGCGAAGCGCCGCCTCGTCGGAACGACGTTGCGGCTCCAGGCGCCTCGGTCACACGCTTCAGCTCGCCAGCAGCTCGCGCAGCACGAACGGCAGGATCCCGCCGTGGCGGAAGTAGTCGACCTCGATCGGCGTGTCGATCCGCGACAGCAGCGTCACGTGGCGCGCCGCGCAACCGGCGCTGCGGATCGTCATCACGATGTTCTGCTGCGGGCGCATGTCCGACGGGATCTCGATGTCGAACTCCTCGTCGCCGCGGATCCCGAGCGAATCCCACGAGTCGTCGCCCTTGAACTGCAGCGGCATCACGCCCATGCCGACCAGGTTCGAGCGATGGATCCGCTCGAAGCTGCGGGCGATCACCGCGCGCACGCCCAGCAGCTGCGTGCCCTTGGCCGCCCAGTCACGGGACGACCCGGTGCCGTACTCTTCGCCGCCGAACACGACCGTCGGCACGCCGTCGGCGATGTAGCGCATCGCCGCGTCGTAGATGAACATCCGCTCGCCGCTGGGTCGATGGATCGTCAGGCCGCCTTCCTCGCGCGAGCCGTCGGGCTCGAGCGGCAGCATCAGGTTCTTGATCCGCACGTTTGCGAACGTGCCGCGCAACATCACCTCGTGATTGCCGCGGCGCGATCCATACGAGTTGAAATCGGCCTTGCTCACGCCGTGCGCAAGCAGGTACTTGCCGGCGGGCGACGCCTCCTTGATCGATCCGGCCGGCGAGATGTGGTCGGTCGTGATCGAGTCCCCGAACACCCCCAGCGCGCGCGCGCCGCGCACGGTGGCGACCGGCGCCGGCTGGGTATCGAAGCGCTCGAAGAACGGCGGCTTCGCAATGTACGTCGACTCGGGCCAGTCGTAGGTCTGCCCGGTGCCGGCGGCGACCTCGTTCCACAGCCGGTTGTGCCGCGTCGGATCGCTGTAGAGCTTGCGGTAGGTCTTCGGATCGAGCGCGAGCTTCATCAGCGTATTGATCTCGTCGGAGCTCGGCCACACGTCGCCGATGTAGACGTCCTCGCCGCGGCTGCCCTTGCCGAGCGGCTCGGTCATCAGGTCGACCTTCATGTTGCCGGCGATCGCATACGCGACCACCAGCGGCGGCGACGCCAGGAAGTTCGCGCGCAGGTTCGGGTGGATCCGCGCCTCGAAGTTGCGGTTGCCCGACAGCACCGCCGCGCACACCAGGTCGTGCTCGAGGATCGCCGCGTTGATCTCGGGCGCGAGGTCGCCGGCGTTGCCGATGCAGGTCGTGCAGCCGTAGGCGGCGACCGCGAAGCCGAGCTGCTCCAGGTACGGCAGCAGCTTCGTCTTCTGCAGGTAGTCGGTGACCACGCGAGAGCCCGGCGCCAGCGACGTCTTCACGTGCGGCTTGACCTTCAGCCCGCGCTCGACCGCCTTCTTCGCCAGCAGGCCTGCGGCCAGCAGCACGCTCGGGTTCGACGTGTTCGTGCACGACGTGATCGCCGCGATCAGCACGTCGCCGTTGCGCAGCTGCAGCGCGTCGCCGGCGGGGTAGCTGCGGTCCAGCTCCTCGGCTTTCTTGTTGAAGCCGTTCTCGGCCACCGGCCGGGAGAACAGGTCGGCGAACGTGCGCTTGACGTGGCCGATCTCGATGCGGTCCTGCGGCCGTTTCGGGCCTGCGAGCGACGGCGCGACGCTGCCCAGATCCAGCTCGACGATGCGCGAGTAGTTGATCTCGCCGGACTTCGGGATGCCGAACAGGCCCTGCGCCTTGAAATACGCCTCGAGCGCGTCGATTTCCTCGCGCGTGCGTCCGGTGCCCTCGAAATAGTCGATCGTGCGCTGGTCGACCGGGAAGAACCCCATCGTCGCGCCGTACTCGGGCGCCATGTTGCCGATCGTCGCCCGATCCGGCACCGCCAGGCTTTCAGCGCCGGGACCGAAGAACTCGACGAACTTGCCGACGACCTTCTCGCGCCGCAGCAGCTCGGTGATCGTCAGCACCAGGTCGGTTGCGGTCGTGCCCTCGCGCAGCCGGCCCTTCAGGTACACGCCGACCACGTCGGGCGTCAGGAAATACACCGGCTGCCCGAGCATGCCGGCCTCGGCTTCGATGCCGCCGACGCCCCAGCCGACCACGCCGATGCCGTTGATCATCGTCGTGTGGCTGTCGGTGCCGACCAGCGTGTCGGGGTAGTACAGGTGCGACTTGCCCTGCTGCTTGCGGTGCACGCCGCGCGCCAGGTACTCCAGGTTCACCTGGTGCACGATTCCGACGCCGGGCGGGATTACGCGGAACGTGTCGAACGCCTGCATCCCCCATTTCATGAACTGGTAGCGCTCGCGGTTGCGCCGGAACTCCAGCCGCATGTTCAGCTCCAGCGCGTCGGGCGTGCCGAAGTGGTCGATCATCACGGAGTGGTCGACGACCAGATCGACCGGCACCAGCGGCTCGATCAGCTTCGGATTGCGGCCCATGTCGGCGGCGACGTTGCGCATCGCCGCCAGGTCAGCCAGCAGCGGCACGCCGGTGAAGTCCTGCAGCACGACGCGCGCGACGATGAACGGAATCTCGTCGGTGCGCTTGTCGTTCGGCTGCCAGTTCGCCAGCTGCGCGACGTGCTGCTCGGTGACCTTCTTGCCGTCGACGTTGCGCAGCACCGCCTCGAGCACGATCCGCAGCGACACCGGCAGCCGACGGACGTTCGGGAACTGCTCAGCCAGCGCCGGCAGCGAGTAAAAGCGGCCGCTGCGGCCGGAGGGCAGCGTGAAGTCTCGGAGCGTGTTCAGCGGGTCCTGTTTCATCGGGAGGCCTCAGATGACGTAGAGATCGACGTATTCGTGCACCGGCATCGCCTCGAGCGCCTTCTGATCGAGCGACACCGAGAGGATCGCGTCCTGCTGCTTTTTCGGGAACCGCCGGGCCAGGTTCACGCGAAACTTCTCCTCGAGCAGCGGAATGCCTTCGGCGCGGCGCCGCTTGTGCCCGATCGGATACTCGACGACGATCTCCTTCAGGCTGGTGCCGTCGGTGAACTCGACCGTCAGCGCATTGGCGATCGAACGCTTGTCAGGATCGTGGTAGTCGCGCGTGAACTGCGGATCCTCGACGCAGACGATCTTCTCGCGCAGCGTGTCGATCCGCGGGTCCGAAGCGACCTCGTCCTCGTAGTCCTCGGCGGTCAGCCGGCCGAACAGGATCGGCACCGCGACCATGTACTGGATGCAGTGATCGCGATCGGCCGGGTTGTTCAGCGGTCCCTTCTTGTCGATGATCCGGATGCACGCTTCGTGGGTGCGGATCGTGATCTTCTTGATCTTGTCGGGCGTCATGCCCAGCGCCGCCATCTCGCGATGGATCTGCATCGCCGCCTCGACCGCGGTCTGCGAATGGAACTCGGCCGGGAACGAGATCTTGAACAGCACGTGCTCCATCACGTAGCTGCCGTACGGGCGCTGGAACCTGAACGGCTTGCCCTTGAACAGCACGTCGTAGAAACCCCACGTCGGCGCGGTCAGCACCGACGGATAGCCCATCTCGCCGGTGCGCGCGATCAGCGCGAGCCGCACGCCGCGCGCAGTCGCGTCGCCGGCGGCCCAGCTCTTGCGCGAACCGGTGTTCGGCGCGTGCCGGTAGGTGCGCAGGCTCTGGCCGTCGACCCACGCGAGCGACACCGCATCGACGATCTCGTCGCGCGACAGTCCGAGCATCTGCGCGACCACCGCAGTCGACGCGACCTTGACCAGCACGACGTGGTCGAGCCCGACGCGGTTGAACGAGTTCTCCAGCGCGATCACGCCCTGGATCTCGTGCGCCTTGACCATCGCGGTCAGCACGTCGCGCATCGTCAGCGGCTTGCGGCCGTAGGCGATCGCGTTGCGCGACAGCCAGTCGGCGGTCGCGAGGATGCCGCCGAGGTTGTCGGACGGATGGCTCCATTCGGCGGCGAGCCAGGTATCGTTGAAGTCGAGCCAGCGGATCATCGCGCCGATGTTGAAAGCCGCCTGCACCGGATCGAGCTGGAACTGCGTTCCCGGCACCTTCGCGCCGTTGGGCACGACGGTGCCCGGAACCACCGGGCCGAGCAGCTTCGTGCACGCGGGGTACTCGAGCGCCTCCAGGCCGCAGCCGAGCGTGTCGATCAGGCAGTTGCGGGCAGTCTCGTACGCGAGCGCGCTGTCGATGCGATACCCGGTGACGTAATCGGCGATGTCGACCAGCACCTGATCGGGTTGCGGTCGGACGTTGGAGATCTGCGAGCCCATGCGGTCAGTCCTGTTGCAATGCGGACGGCGCCACCCGGAGGGTCGCGCCATGAAAATCCGGGAAAGCGCGCTTCGCGCGACCGGCCCTGCTCAGAGCCGGCATTCGGCGGCGACGCGCTGTCCCTTCTTGGTGTCGAGCAGGAACGACTTGCCGACGATCGTGATCCAGGCGAGCCCGGTCTCGGCGCTCTCGTAGCGCAGCGCGCCCGATTTGCTCTCGACCGCGCGCATCGTGTGGTCCTTGCCGCGCCAGCTCAGCACCAGCGCTCCCCGGTCGGCGTCGATCTGCCGCACGATCACGCTGTTCTTCAGCTCGCACTTGTAGTGTCCCGCCTCCAGCACCATCGTGTCGTCGGCGCTGCCCGACGGCGATGCCGCGATCCCCAGCCCGGTGGCTGCGGCGGAAGCGCCGGATACGGCGGTGCTGGCGGAGGTTTCGGTGACGGCGTGCGCGGCGGTCGCGAACGCAAGCGGCACTGCCAGCAGCAGCGCGCGGAGCATCGGGGTCGGGCAAA
Source organism: Burkholderiaceae bacterium (assembly GCA_035540315.1). Classification (GTDB taxonomy): domain Bacteria; phylum Pseudomonadota; class Gammaproteobacteria; order Burkholderiales; family Burkholderiaceae_E; genus DATLGW01. Next base: position 11,430 of record DATLGW010000509.1, read on the forward strand.
GGTCGATCATCGTGGCGAGCGTCGGCGACGCTTCTCCTGCAGTAAGGGCGCTGAGGAAGCCTACCTAAGCGCGCTGGTCCAAGGGAACGAACTTCAGGTTCTCCGGCCCGACGTAATTCGCGCTGGGTCGGATGATCTTGTTGTCGATCCGCTGCTCGATCACGTGCGCCGACCAGCCGGTGGTGCGCGCGATCACGAACAGCGGCGTGAACATCTCGGTGGGGACGCCCATCATGTGGTACGACACCGCGCTGTACCAGTCCAGGTTCGCGAACATCCGCTTGGCGTCCCACATCACCTGCTCGAGCCGCTCGGCGATCTCGAACATCCGCAGGTTGCCTGCCTGCTGCGACAGCCGGCGCGCGACTTCCTTGATCACCTTGTTGCGCGGATCTCCGACCGTGTAGACCGGATGCCCGAAGCCGATGATGACCTCCTTGGCCTCGACGCGGCGCCGGATGTCGGCCTCGGCCTCGTCGGGCGACTCGTAACGCTTCTGGATATCGAACGCGACCTCGTTCGCGCCGCCGTGCTTGGGGCCGCGCAACGCGCCGATCGCGCCGGCGATCGCCGAGTGCAGGTCCGAGCCGGTGCCGGCGATCACGCGGGCGGCGAACGTCGACGCGTTGAACTCGTGTTCCGCGTACAGGTTCAGCGACGTGTGCATCGCGCGCACCCAGCTGTCGGGCGCAGGGCGGCCGTGCAGCAGGTGCAGGAAGTGCCCGCCGATCGAGTCGTCGTCGGTTTCGACGTCGATGCGCCGGCCGTTGTGGCTGAAGTGATGCCAGTACAGCAGCATCGACCCCAGGCAGGCGATCAGCCGGTCGGCGATCTCGCGCGCGCCCGGCGTCGAATGGTCGGGCTTCTCGGGCAGCACGCAGCCCAGCGCGGAGACCCCGGTGCGCATCACGTCCATTGGATGCGCCGACGCGGGCAGCGCCTCGAGCACCGCCTTCACGTCGGCCGGCACGCCGCGCAGCCCGCGCAGCCGATCCTTGTAGGCGGCGAGTTCGGCACGGGTCGGCAGCTTGCCGTGGATCAGCAGGTACGCGATCTCCTCGAACTCGACCGCGTCGGCAATGTCGAGGATGTCGTAGCCGCGATAGTGCAGGTCGTTGCCGGTGCGCCCGACCGTGCAC
>DATLGW010000510.1:0-3197 GCA_035540315.1 Burkholderiaceae bacterium
GCGGCGGCCGGCGCGTCCTGGCTTGCCGCGGCGCAGCGGGCGGCAGCAGCCGACGGGGCCGGAGCCGGCATGGAGAAACTGCAGCGTGCCGGTGCCGATGCAGCCGCTTCGCTGCGATCGCCTGCGGACGGCGCGGCCGCAGCGTCGCTGCCGGTGTGGACGATCGACCCGAGCCGGCTGCTGGCGCTGCAGAACGACTACACCGCGCGGCTGCAGCGGCTGTGGGCGGATTTCGCGGCCGGCGGGGCGCTACCGAAGCTGCCTGACAGGCGGTTCGCCGATCCGGCCTGGACCGAGCAGCCGCAGTACGCATGGGCCGCCGCGTTGTACCTGCTGAACTCCGAGTTCATGCAGCAGCTCGCGTCCGCGGTCGACGCCGACACCAAGACCAAGGACCGGATCAAGTTCATGACCCAGCAGTGGGTCGATGCGCTCGCGCCGTCGAACTTTCTCGCGACCAATCCCGAAGCGCAGCGCAAGCTGCTCGACACGCAGGGCGAGAGCCTGCGCCGCGGCATCGGGAATTTCCTGTCGGATCTGCAGAAGGGGCGGATTTCGCAGACCGATGAAACCGCGTTCGAAGTCGGGCGCAACGTCGCGAACACGCCCGGGGCGGTCATCTACCAGAACGAGCTGTTCCAGCTGATCCAGTATGCGCCGACGACCCCGAAGGTCGCCGAGCGGCCGCTGCTGATCGTGCCGCCGTGCATCAACAAGTTCTACATCCTGGATCTGCAGCCGGAGAACTCGTTCGTCGCCCACGCAGTGGGCCGCGGCAACACCGTGTTCATGATCTCGTGGCGCAACATCGGCCGCGAGCAGAGCCAGCTGACCTGGGACGACTATCTGCAGACCGGGATTTTCGAGGCGCTGCAGGTCGTGCGCGAGGTCAGCGGGTCCGAGAAAATCAACGCGCTCGGCTTCTGCGTCGGCGGAACGATCCTCGCGTGCGCGCTGGCGGCGCTGGCCGCGCGCGGAGAGCACCCGGTGCAGGCGCTGACGCTGATGACGACGCTGCTCGATTTCGAGCATGCGGGCGTGCTGTCGGTGTTCATCGACGAGCATCACGTCGCGTACCGCGAGCAGACGCTCGAGGATGGCGGCGTCGTGCTGGGCAAGGAGCTCGCGCGCACGTTCTCGTCGCTGCGGCCGAACGATCTGGTCTGGAGCTACGTCGTCAACAGCTATCTGAAGGGCGAGTCGCCGCCGCCGTTCGATCTGCTGTACTGGAACTCCGACAGCACGAACCTGCCCGGGCCGATGTACAGCTGGTACCTGCGGCACATGTACCTGCAGAACGAGCTGCGGCTCCCGGGCAAGCTGACTTGCGCCGGCGAAAAGATCGATCTGCGCACGATCAAGGCGCCGACCTACATCTTCGGTGCGCGCGAGGACCACATCGTGCCGTGGCAGGCGGCCTACGCGTCGACCCGGCTGCTGAGCGGCGAGCTGCGGTTCGTGCTCGGCGCCAGCGGCCACATCGCCGGCGCGATCAATCCGGTATCGAAGAATCGGCGCAGCTACTGGGTCGGCGAGTCGCTGCCGCCGCAGCCCGAGCAGTGGTTCGCGCAGGCGGTCGAGCGACCGGGCAGCTGGTGGACCGACTGGGCCGACTGGCTCGAGCGCCACCACGGCAAGCAGCGCGAAGCGCCGCGGCGGCTGGGCAGCGCGAAGCACAAGCCGATCGAGGATGCGCCGGGCTCTTACGTGAAAGCGCCGGCGCCGGAGTGACCTACAACCAGAACGAGCGGACCGCAACGAGCCGCGAGAACCAGCACCACCCACAGGAGCGAAGAATGAGCAAGCGCATCGCGTACGTCACCGGCGGCATGGGCGGCATCGGCACCTCGATCTGCCGCCGATTGCACCAGGACGGCTACACCGTCATCGCCGGCTGCGGGCCGAGCCGCGACTACGACAAGTGGCTGCGCGAACAGAAAGCCGACGGCTACGACTTCCACGCATCGGTGGGCAACGTCGCCGACTGGGACTCGACCGTGCAGGCGTTCCAGAAGGTGAAGTCGGAATTCGGCAATCCGGACATCCTGGTCAACAACGCCGGCATCACGCGCGACGGCCAGTTCCGCAAGATGAGCCGCGAGGATTGGCAGCAGGTGATCGACACCAACCTGAACTCGCTGTTCAACGTGACCAAGCAGGTGATCGACGGCATGCTCGAGAAGGGCTGGGGCCGGATCATCAACATCTCGTCGGTCAACGGGCAGAAAGGCCAGTTCGGCCAGACGAACTACTCGACCGCCAAGGCCGGCATCCACGGCTTCACGATGGCGCTGGCGCAGGAAGTCGCGGCCAAGGGCGTGACGGTGAACACCGTGTCGCCCGGCTACATCGCCACCGACATGGTGATGGCGGTGCGCGAGGACGTGCGCGAGAAGATCGTCGCGACGATCCCGGTGCGCCGCCTCGGCCGCCCCGAGGAGATCGCATCGATCGTCGCGTGGATCGCGACCGACGACGCGGGCTTCGCGACGGGTGCGGACTTCTCGCTCAACGGCGGCCTGCACATGGGATGACGCAGCCGTTGCGAACGCCGGACCACAACCGAGCACAGGCATGCCAACGACGACACCGCGCCTGATCAAGAAGTACCCGAACCGCCGGCTGTACGACACTCGCACCAGCGCCTACATCACGCTGGCCGACGTCAAGCAGCTGGTGCTGGAGAACGAGGACTTCAAGGTCGTCGACGCGAAGACTCAGGAGGACCTGACGCGAAGCATCCTGCTGCAGATCATCCTCGAGGAGGAAGCGGGCGGCGCGCCGCTGTTCTCCTCGCAGATGCTGGCGCAGATCATCCGCTTCTACGGGCACGCGATGCAGGGAATGATGGGCGTGTACCTCGAGAAGACGATGCAGGCCTTCATCGAGATCCAGGGGAAGTTCCAGGAGCAGTCGAAGGCGCTGTACGACGGCAAGGGGCTGCCGAGTCCCGAGCTGTGGACCCAGTTCATGCAGGTCCAGGCGCCGATGATGCAGAACATGATGAGCCACTACATCGACCAGAGCAAGAATCTGTTCGTGCAGATGCAGGAGCAGATGCAGCAGCAGGCGCGGACGATGTTCCAGAACTTCCCGTTCCAGCAACCACCCGGCACCGGGGCCGGCGGCGGCGACCCGAAGGACAAGAAGCAGTCCTGAGGCCGCCGCCGCAGTACAATCAGCGGTTTGCCCGGCAC
>DATLGW010000511.1:0-7493 GCA_035540315.1 Burkholderiaceae bacterium
GCTGAGGTTCGATCGCCGCTGCGACCGCGCTTGTGGCTGACGTCGACGACGGTCGATCGCCGGCTCGCCTCGTCGCCGATCCGCAGCGGCCGATCGAACCTCAGCCTGCCGCCGGCCCACATCCGGCGCGGCAGCGGCACCGGCGGCAGGAAGCCGCCGCGCTGCGGATGCCCGTCGGGCCCGAGCTCGGAGCGCCGCGCCAGCGGCAGGAAGTGCAGCCAGTGCCACAGCGGCGGCAGCGGCGTGCCAAGGCCCACGGGCAGCGTCAGGTCGAGCGTTGCGGCCATTGCCGCCGCGGGGACCGGGCCGATCCGTTCGTCGGCACTCGACGTCCGGCCGACCCATGACCGCAGATGTTCGAGGTCGATCATCGTTCGGTGTTCGCGCATTCGCGCCGCAGGGTACGATCGGCAATCGTGCCGCAAAGCGCGGGGCGCCTCAAATCGGGCGCGCCGCGGCAGGGGACAAATGCGCCGGCCGGCACGCGACGGCGCATGGAGAGCGACCATGACGGTACCGATCGAGCGCGCGAAGGCCAGACTGTCGCAGGTCGTGATGAGCTACGCGCACTGCGGCCGCGGAGACGCCGTCGTGCTGCTGCACGGCTGGCCGCAGACGAGCCACGAGTGGCGGCACCTGATGCCGCTGCTGGGCGAGCGTTATCGGGTGATCGCTCCGGATCTGCGAGGGCTCGGCGACACGTCGCGGCCGCTGGACGGCTACGACAGCGGCACGGTCGCGGCAGACGTCGCCGAGTTGCTGACCGAGCATCTGGGAATCGAGCGCTTTCACCTGGTCGGCCACGACTGGGGCGGGCCGACCGCGTTCGCGCTGGCGGTCACCCGGATGCGGGCGGTCGCGACGCTGACGATCATCGACGTGACGATCCCGGGGATCGGGCCGGACATCTCGCAGGGCGGCCGGCGCTGGCATCACGCGTTCCACATGACGCCGGATCTGCCGGAGCTGCTGGTCCAGGGGCACGAGCGGGAATATCTCGGCTGGTTCTACCGCGAGTTCTCGTTCCAGCCCGATGCGATCACCGCTGCCGACGTCGACGAATACCTGCGCGCGTACACGCAGCCGGGCGCGCTGCGTGCGGGCTTTTCGTACTACCGCAACATCCCGAAGCTGGCGGCGCAGAACCGCGCGCTGCTCGAATCCGGATTCCGGCTGCCGATGCCGGTGCTCGCGGTCGGCGGCGGGCGCACCGAGTCGCGCGGCCGCGGCATCGAGCCCGAGCAGTCGCTGCGCGAGATCGCCGTCGACGTCACCGGTGCGGTGATCGCCGACAGCGGCCACTTCGTGCCGGAAGAGCAGCCCGAGGCGCTGTTCGAGTGCCTGCTTGCGCATCTGCGGCGGCATCCGATCGGCTGAGTCGAAGCGCAAGTCTGCGCCGTCAGCGCTCTGCGCGAGCGGCTCGGGACGTGGCCGGCGATGCGGCCGCGGTCCACGGCGTGTTCACCCGCCCTACGCCGGATTGCGCGCGATCCGGTGCAGCAGCCGGCCCAGGAGGTCGGATCCGGTGATGATCCGGCGCACCCCGTCGGCCCACACCAGCACCAGGTCCTTGTCGATCACGTCGTCGGACGGACTTTCCGGCTCGACGGTCAGGCGGCTGAGCACGCGCCCGAGCGGCGTGCGCGGATCGCGGACGATCAGCGGCCGGTGGCAATGCCGCGCAAAGTCGCAGCGCCCGTCGAGCAGGACGTCGCGCAGCATCGCCGGCACGTTCGCGACCAGCCGCGGCTCGCCCGCTTCGTCGCACAACACGGCCCACTTCCGCCCCGACTCGGCGAGCTGCCGCAGAAACGGCGTGTCGGCCGCCAGGCCGAGCGGCGGCATCCGGGGCTTGGCACCGTCGAACGGCAGCCGCACCGTGCTGCGCGGGTCGACCTGTTCGCCTTCGTCACCGACCGCGATGTCGTCGAGCGCGAGGAAGTTCACCGCACCGATCGCCTCGATGCGACCGACGTCGGTGTCCGCGTGTGTCGCATGATGCTCGAGCAGGTCGCGCAACTCGTGCTCGCGCAGCCAACCGATCGCCTCGGGGCCGATCCACCAGTCGAGCAGCTTTGCGGTCGGCTTGGCGATCGGCCACAGCGCGAAGCGGTACGCGCGCAGCAGCGGCGACAGCCGCGACGCGATCCACAGCGCGTTTCGCGTGAACCACGCCTGCGGCACGATCTCGCCGAGAAACGTGATCGCGACGGTCGAGAACGCGAACGCCGCGATTCCGGCCAATACCGACTCGGCCAGCAGCGTCAGCAGCACGTTGACCGACACGTTGCCCCACAGGATCGTCACCAGCGTCAGGTTCGCGTCGCGCCGCAGCGCCAGCACGCGGGCCGCGTCGGCGTCGCCGCCGGCGGCAGCCGTCTCCATCCGCAGCCGGCTCAGGCTGAATACCGCCAGGTTCAGCCCCGACAGCGCCGCCGATTGCGAAAGACAGGCGGCGATTCCGATCCAGATCAGCGTCTCGGTCATCGAGTCGGCTCGCGCTGCCCCCGGCGTCGCGACGGCTCATGCAGCGACAGCCAGGTCAACACGTCCTCGCGCCGCAACAGCCCGGCGAGCCGGCCGCGGTCGAGCACCGGCAGCTGGTTCACTCCCTGCGCCGCGAGCTTTTCCAGCGCTTCGGCCGCATCGTCGGTGCTCGACACCGTCACCAGCGAATCGAGCGGCGTCATCACGTCGGCCGCGGTCATCCGGCCCCAGGACGTGCGCTCGGTCTTCATCAGGTCGCTCAGGCACACCAGCCCGAGCAGCCGCCCGCCGCGCTCGACCGGGAACACCCGTTGGCCGCTCGCGATCATGTGCTCGTCGACCAGCCGATCGACCGGCAGGTCCGGATCGACGCTGTACAGCCGGGTCTGCATCAGCCGCGCCACCGGCACCTCATCGAGCGTTTCCCGGATCAGCAGCTGGCGGTAGCTCATCAGCGCCGCATTGTTCAGGAACCAGCCGATGAACATCAGCCAGAATCCGCCGAGCAGCCCGCCGCCGAGCAGCGGGAAGCGGTAGCCGAGGATCATCAGCGCGCCGACCCCGATCAGCAGCCAGGCGAACAGCTGCCCTCCCCACGAGGCCCAGCGGGTCGCGCGGCGCAGGCTGCCGGTCAGCCCCCACATCACCGCCCGCAGCACGCGCCCGCCGTCGAGCGGGAATGCCGGCACCAGGTTGAACAGCGCCAGCACGATGTTCACCGGGCCCAGCCAAAGCAGCAGCGTCGACAGCGGCCCGAGCTGCGCGAGCAGCGCGTCGGGCTGGTCTGGATCGAGCGCGATCGGCCCTGCGGCCAGCCCGGCCAGCCACAGGAACAGCAGACCGAGCAGCAGGCTGGTGATCGGCCCGACGATCGCCATCGCGACCTCGGACCGCCACGACGGCGGCTCGTTCTCCATGTGCGCCATGCCGCCGAACATGAACAGCGTGATCCGCTCGATCCGCACGCCGCCGGCGCGGCCCACGATCGCGTGCGACAACTCGTGCAACAGCACCGACACGAAGAACAGCACGGCCGCCGCCAGCGCGGTGATCCAGGTCACGCCGGCACCCCAGTCCGGATGCCATGCCGGGAACACCCCCAACGCCAGCGTCAATGCGACCAGCGCGAAGATGATCAGCAGGCTCCAGTCGGCGATCACTTCGATGCCGAACAGGCTGCCGAGGCGCACCCCGCCGCGGCGGTAACGTTCTGCCATTCGGGCTCTCCGGCGAAGTTGCGTGGCTCGACACGCGCTGAGATAGACTACCGGGTTTTGCTGGATCCCCGGTGTCGTACGCGTCTTGGATCTCGATGAAACTCGGTAGATGGAGGCGCCTGCCGGACCGCGAGCAGGTGCTGGACAACCGATTGCTGCGCCCGTTCCGGCACTGGCTCCAGCACGCGTCGCTGTGGGCGACGGATCGCGACTCGGTCGCGCGCGGCGTGGCGATCGGGTTCTTCTTCGGGATCCTGACGCCGGTCGCGCAGATCTTCTTTTCTGCGATCGCGGCGGTCTTCCTGCGCGGCAATCTGGCGGTCGCCGCAGTCAGCACGCTGATCACGAACCCGTTCACGTTCCCGATCGTCTATTACATCGCATTCCTGCTCGGGTCGTTCATCACCGGGGATCGCGCCGGCGAGAAGGATCTCGAGCTCTCGGAAGAGGCGTATGCGCAGGCGCTCGAGGTCACCGGCGTGATCCCGACGCTGCTGCAATGGGTCACGTCGATCGGCGCGCCGCTGGCGATCGGCGTGGTCTCGCTGGCGATCATCGCCTCGGTCAGCGGCTACCTGATGGTGCAGACGGCCTGGCGCCTGCGCGACGCGTATCACCGGCGGCGGCGCTAGCGACGGCCTCGTCAAGGCTGGCCGGCGCAGCGCAGGATCGCGCCCTGCCGCGCGAGCTCGCGCTGGACCTGGACGGCCGGAACCTCGCGCGGCTGCACGCCGCCTTTCGCGGCGAGCGCCGCGCACACGCCGGCCGCATGCCCGGTGGCCATTGCCACCGGCATGATCCGGCACGACGCGAGCGCCTCGTGCGTGGTCGAGATGCAGCGGCCGGCGACCAGCAGGTCGTCGACGCCCTGCGGCACCAGACACCGCAGCGGGATGTCGTAAGCCTCGCCCGGAGGCAGCCGCTGCAAGCGCGTGCCCTGCCCCTTCGGACTGTGGATGTCGATCGGATAGGCGCTGCAGGCGACGACGTCGTCGAACTTGCGCGCGTGCAGGATGTCGTCGGCAGTCAGCTGATAGCCGCCGACGACGCGGCGCGTCTCGCGGATGCCGACCTGCGTTCCGCTCTGCACCGCGTAGGCGCGCTCGAAGCCGGGCACGTAGCGCCGCAGGAACGCCTCGATCTGCCGCAGCTGGCGCCGGCCTTCCCATTCGGCGTACGTGAGGTCCCACACGTCGGTGCCGAGCACCCCCTGCGGCCGGCTGATCCGGGTGCTGTTCACGCTGATCTCCGCCGAATGCGGCGTCGCGAAGAACAGGATGTCCTCGCGGGGCAGGTCGAGCTCCCCGGCCGCCGAGGCCTTCTGCACGAGATCCCACAGGCCGTGCACGCCGCGCCACTGCTCGGGATGCTCGCGCACGTAGCCGGCGAATGCGTCGCGTTCGAACTCGACCATCCGGAACATCAGCGTCATCGGCTGAACCAGTCCGTCCGGATCCCGTCCGACCTCGTGCAGCGCACCGGCACGCACGGCGACGTCGCCGTCGCCGGTGCAGTCGACGACCACCTGCGCCCGCACGACCAGCGGCCCGGACTTGGTCTCGAACACCACCGCGGGGCGGCCGCCGTCGCGAACGATCTCGTCGGCGAACGCGTGCAGCAGGAAGTGCACGCCGGCCTCGTCGAGCAGTTGCAGCGCGACCGACTTGAACACCTCCGGATCGAACGGCACCGTATAGCCGGTGCGCGGCGACGCCGGAATCGCGCCGCCCAGCTGCTGCAGCCGGGTCAGCAGCCGGCGCAGCACGCCGGCGACCACTGCCTCGCCCGGGCCGTGGTCGGCCGGCAGCAGCATGTCGGCCAGCGGCTCGCCGCCCGGCGGCTTGGCCGTGTGGAACGACATCAGCGGCATCACCAGCGCCGCGGTCGCGTTGCCCCCGAGAAAGCCGTAGCGCTCGGCCAGCACGACCTGCGCGCCGCTGTCGGCGGCGCCGACGGCCGCTCCGAGCCCTGCCGGGCCGCCGCCGACGACCAGCACGTCGGTATCGGCCGCCAGCAGCCCCTGGCGGGGCGGCAGCACGATGTTGCGGGCCAACGTCGGCCGAGTCAGCGGCGGCATCTTCGTCTCCTGCGACAGTCGGTCAGGCCGGCGCGGCGTTGCCGAGCGCGGCGCGCCGTGCCGCCAGCAGCTCGATTGCGATCCGGTTGTTCTCTCGCGCGCGCTGCTGCATCCCCGGCAGGTTGCGGCGCGCGCGAACCTGCAGCATCTGATGCTGGTCCCACGCCTGGTCGATGTAGGCAATCAGTCGTCCCGAGTTCACCAGGTGCAGCGGCGGCGTCGTCATCTCGAGCTCCTCGAGCAGCCCGCTGACCTTGCCGGCGTACGGCAGCGCGACGAACGGCACGTCGCGCAGCGCGGCGAAGATCAGGAAGTGCAGCCGCATGCCCACGGCAAGCGCGAAATAGCCGATCAGCGACAGCATCTGCCCGGACGTGTAATCGCCCTTGAGCACGGTCGCTCGCTGCGCGCGCAGCATCCGCGCGATCACCGCATGCGAGTGCTGGACGTCGCGCACGTTGTGCTCCATCGGCACGAAGACGACGTCGGCGTCGTAGCGATCGACGATGAAGTCGGCCGCATTGGCCAGCAGCTCGTGATAGACGTCCTGGTCGATGTCCGGCGCGGCCGGCCCCGGCTCCCGCACCGAAATTCCGACCAGCCGCTTGCGCCCGGCAAGCCCCTCGTTGCGCAGCGCATCGGGCGGAAGCGGCTCGGGCTCGAGCAGCAGCGCCGGGTCGGCGGTCACGACGATCTCGCGTTCGACGCCGATCTCCTCGAGCTCGCGCTGGGCAGCGCGCTCGCGCACGGTGATCGCGGCCGCGCCGTTCAGCGCATCGCGCACGACGGCCTGCGTCGACGCGTCGCGCAGCGGCCCCACGCCCACCGCATAGATCATGTAGGGCACGCCGAGCTCGCGGGCCAGCATCGCCTCGCGCAAAAACGTCTTGGCCTCGCCGTCGAACAGGATTCCGCCGCCGCCGACGATCAGCAGGTCGAGCCGCTGGACTTCGGGCAGGACCTCCTGCCGCGACAGCCGCCGCACAGGCACCACGCGCTCGACCTGATGGCGCTTGCGGGTGTCGTCGGCATCGCGCGAGAACACCGCGATCTCCACCGGCCCCGATTCGCGCAGCTGGCTGACGATGCTCTGCAGGATCGCCTCGTCGCCCAGGTTCAGGCCGCCGTAGGACCCGCAGATTCCGACCTGCAGCGGCGCCGCACGCGCCGGGACGGGCGCCTGCGGCGCAGGCGGTCGCAGCGCCTGGCGCTCGGCGGCGGACTGCCCGCTCGGCGCCTTCGGCGGCTTGCGGGTTTCGACGGTGACGGGCATCGCGCTTCTCCTTGTGGTCATCGGAACTCCGGACGCTGGTCGCAGCAGGATTGATGCCCGAGGGTGACGTTCTACGCCAGGGGTTGGCGCGCTAAACTGCACCGACAACGGCCCGATCGAGCGAGAGGAGACAATGGACGCCGCCACCCCCACGCTGTCGCCTGCCGAGCAGGCACTGCGCGAAGCCGCCCTCGAGTACCACCGCGCCCCGGACCGCGGCAAGATCCACGTGATGCCGACCAAGCCGCTGGCGAACCAGCGCGACCTGTCGCTCGCGTACTCGCCCGGCGTCGCCTACGCGTGCCTGGAGATCCAGCGCGATCCGAAGCTGGCTGCAGAGTACACCGCCCGCGGCAACCTGGTCGGCGTCGTGACCAACGGCACTGCGGTGCTGGGGCTGGGCGACATCGGACCGATGGCCGGCAAGCCGGTGATGGAA
>DATLGW010000512.1:0-3429 GCA_035540315.1 Burkholderiaceae bacterium
CAGCAGCACGGTCGCCGTCGTCGGCGCGAGCCTGTCGATCTGGCGGCAGACCTTGAGCATGCCGGGGTCGCGGGTCACGAGGCCGCCGAACGCTTCGGTGGTCTGCTGTCGCTTCAAGTGCTGGAGATCGCGGTCGAGCTCGGCCATCCGGAATGCGCGTCCTACCACGAGATTCAACGTTTCGACGTCGAACGGTTTTTCGCAGAAATCATAAGCACCGTGGTCGATCGCGCGCAGCGTCTCGCCGCGATCGCCGGGGGCGGTCAACGCGATCACCTTGGTCGCCGGCGCCATCGCCAGGATTGCGGACAGCGTTCGAAATCCGTTGGCCGTCGAACCCGGCTGCGGCGGCAGGTCGAGGTCGAGCATGACCACGTCCGGCTCATGCCGGCGCAGCTGTGCGATCGCGCTGTCGTGGTCCTGCGCGACGATCGCATTGCAGTGCTCGAAGCTCCACTTCAGCTGGCGCTGCAACGCGAGGTCGCGCTCGACGATCAGAAGCGCCCGGCGCTGTTCGGCCATCCGGGCTCCTAGGCAGCGTCGGCCGACGACTGCGGCCGAGCGCTTGGTCTGATTGCGAGCCGGTCTCGGTGCGAGAGCCCCCCGAGCGACTCGACCTCCGGATCGAGTTGCACGATCGGTTCCAGATTCATTCCTTTCTTCGCTGCGGATAGCGCGACCCGGCACCACCGTGCGATCGGCGCTGCCTCGGGTCCGTGCCCAGTCGCAACTGCACCAGAAGACGCTGCCCGCGGGCGAGGACTTTCTCCACGATCGCATGCAGCTTGCGCGTCGGCGACGAGCGTGGCGTGCGGACCTGTGCAGCCGCGCGTGCAACGGCGAACTCGCGGCGATCGGCAGCGGTCGTGCGTTCAGCGCCGGGAACGTCCGGCGAGCAGCAGGCGCACCGATTCGACCAGGATCATCAGGTCCAGGAACAGCGTGTGGTTCTTCACGTAATACAGGTCGTATTGCAGCCGGCCGATCGCGTCGCGTGCCGATGCGCCGAAGCCCAGCTTCACCTGGGCCCAGCCGGTCAGCCCGGGTTTCGCGCTGTGCCTGACCTCGTAGTACGGCAACCGTTGGGCGTGGCGCCACACGAAGCGGGGGGATTCGGCGCGCGGACCGACCAGGCTCAGATCCCCTGTCATCACGTTCAGCAACCGCGGCAGGCACGACAGTCCGCTTCGTTGCAGCCAGCGAACCAGCCGCAGGGCGGCGCGGCCCGTGCGGCTGCGCGCGCCAGCCGCGGGCGCCTGGCGGCGCAATGCGCGAAGCCGCAGCATGTCGAACGTTCGCCCGCCGTGGCCGACCCGCAGGTCGCGACGGAGCACGAGCCGGCAACCGAGCATCGCCAGTGCGGTCCACGCGACCGCGAGCGCCGGCAACGACACGACCAGCAGCACCAGCGCCGTGCAGAAGTCGATCGTGCGCTTGACGACGTCGCGCCACAGCCCTTGCTCGAAGCCGCTGCCGAAGATCAGCCAGCTCGCCTGCAGGTCGCTCAGCGGCAGCAGCCCGTGTTCGCGTTCGTGGAACGACACCAGGTCCATCACGACGACGCCGCGAAGCTTGCATTCGAGCAGCTGCCGCAGCGGCAGCACGCCGCCGCGCCGCTCGCGGACCGCGATCACGATCTCCGATACGCGCAGGTCGCGCACCGCACGCAGCAGCGCATCATGCGAGCGCCCGGCAGCGGCGATCCGCTGGATCTGCGCAACGGGGTCTCGGGCATCGGATGGCGCCGCCGGTTCCTGCGGAGACACCGGATACAGGCCCGCATACTGGATCGCCCGGCCCTGCGGTCCCTGGTGCAGCTGCCGGATCACGCGCTCGGCCTCGGGGCCGTTGCCCAGCACCAGCACCCGGCGCTTCGGCAGGCCGAGATCGGTGACCCGGCACAGCAGCAGCCGGATCATCACCAGGCTGCACAGCGCGAACAGCGACGACAGCGCGAACACCCCGCGGCTGACGTACAGGCCGTCGAACAGATAGAAGATGACGCTCATCACGATCAGCGCCATCCCGTAAGCGACGACCAGCCGCTGCAACGTCGTTCGAAACGGCTCGGCAACGGTCTGGTACAGCCCCACCGCCGACATCATCGTCAGCATCACCAGCGCGAACAGCGCCGCCTCCAGCGCCGGCATCGGCAGGTCCGGATTGCGCAGCTTCACATAGAAACCGACCAGGACCGACTGGAACAGCACGAGGCCCTCGAGCAGCGTCAGCAGCGCGAGGCGGACCGGAAAGTAATGGTTGAACAGGCGAATCATCCGCCGCCGATCGTGGCCACGGCGACGCGCATCGCCAACCGCCGGCCGCATGGACGGCGCCTTGTCCCGGACCGCCGCCGTTTGTTGCCGCAATGCAACGCCCGACGCAGCCGCCGTCAGCCGCCCGGCGCGCTGTCGCAGCGCCGGTCAGCGCAGCCGCTGCAGCGGATCGGTGCCGAAGTATTCGGCCATGCACCGGTAGAACTCGGGGTAGCCCGACGCGAGCCGCTGCGGATCGACGAAGAACGTTTCGGCGGCCACCGCGAAAAACTCCGACGGATCGGTCGCCGCATACGGGTCGAGCGGCAGCTGCGCGTAATAACGGTCCGCAGCTTCAGATTCCGGATCGATGTGCCGCGGAATCGACGACTCCAGCGCATCGAGCGCCGCGACGAAGTGATCGTAGCTGCGCTCGAGCTCGGGTTGCCAGCGCCGCAGCAGCGCAGTGGGCATCGGCGGCACGCCGTCGGCAACGCCGTCGGCCATGTCGAGCTTGTGGGCGAACTCGTGGACGACGACGTTGAGCATCGTATCGTGCGGCTCGACGTCCTCCCAGGACAGCACGACCGGGCCGCCGTGCATCGCCTCGCCCGACAGCACGTCGTCGGATTCATGCACGACACCGGCCGCGTCGGTGACACTGCGGCGGACCTGGAACGCGGCCGGGTAGACGATGATTTCCGAGAATGCATCGTACAGCGCCAGGCTGCGATTCAGGATCGGCAGACAGGCTTGCGCAGCGATCGAAAGCCGCATCTCGTCGTCGACCTCCAGCCCGCCGGCGCCGCTGATCGTCTTGACGGTCAGGAACTCGGCGATCCGCTCGCGGAACCGTTGCTGCGTCGGCTCGTCGAAACCGTCGAGAAACGGCAGGCGCTCGACCAGCCGCTGCCACGCCGGCAGCTCGATCGGCAGTCTTCGGGTGCCCAGGGTCCATTTCATGGGTCGTCGTCTGGTTCGCGGCGGTCGATTCCTATAATGCCAAAAACGCCCGGAGCTTCCGGTTGGATCGCATGCCGTCGAACGGACACTCGAGCTCGCCCGTCAGCGGCGCCGGCGGGCTGGAGGTCGACGACGAGATGCGGCTTTCGATCGCTGCGCAAGCCTGTCTGCCGATCCTGAATCGCAGCCTGGCGCTGTACGATGCATTCTC
>DATLGW010000513.1:0-2739 GCA_035540315.1 Burkholderiaceae bacterium
CGTCGCTGTACGGCTTTTCGCACTTCTCCGGCGCGATGTGGCTCGCCAAGGCGATGGAGCGGGTCGGTGCGAACGTCGAGGCGCGGGACAAGTTCCTCGACGCGGTGCTGTCGAGCGAGCTGAGCGATTCGCCGCTGGGGCGCCCGGTCCGTCTCGATGCGTACGGCAATCCGATCTACGACATCTTCATCCGGCGCGTCGAGAAGAACAAGGACGGGAAGTATTGGAACGTGCCGATCGAGACGTATCCGAACGTGTCGCAGTTCTGGAAGTACGACCCGAAGGAGTACCTGAAGCAGCCGCCGTACTCGCGCACGTTCCAGGGAATCAAGCAGAAGTGAGCTGGCGCTCCGATCGGTCCGGCAGCCGGCATCGGCACCGATGACGGACGTCGTGCTGCAGCTCGAGCGCGTGGGCGTGCGCTTCGGCGGCCTGGCGGCGGTCGACGACGTGTCGATGTCGGTCACGCACGGCGAGCGCCGTGCGGTGATCGGCCCCAACGGGGCCGGCAAGACGACGCTGTTCAATGCGATCACGGGCATGCACCCGCCGACGTCGGGCCGGATCGTGTTCTCGGGCGAAGACGTCACGCGGATGAAGCCGAACCTGCGCGCGCACCGCGGAATGAGCCGCACGTTCCAGATCACGAACCTGTTCCAGAGCATGACCGTGATCGAGAACATGCAGTTGGCGCTGAACGGGTTGCGGTCGCGGCGGTTCTCGATGCTCGGCAGCGCGCAGCCCGACGCCGAGTCCCGGCAGCGGATCGAGGCGGCGCTGGCGGCATGCCGGCTCGCCGAGCGGCGCAACGCGGTCGTGCGCGAGTTGTCCTACGGCGAGCAGCGGCAGCTCGAGATGGCGATGTCGCTGGTGGCGCAGCCGCGGCTTCTGCTGCTCGACGAGCCGGCTGCCGGCCTGTCGCCGGCCGAACGATCGATGATTACCGAGATCATCCGCTCGCTGCCGCGCGAGCTGACGGTGATGCTGATCGAGCACGACATGGATCTGGTGCTGAACCTGGTCGATTTCGTGACCTGCCTGAACAACGGCCAGAAGCTGGTCGAGGCGCCGCCCGCGGAGATCCGGACGAATCAGCAAGTGCAGGACGTCTACCTGGGGAAAGCCCGCCGTCATGCTTGAGATCGACGACGTCCACAGCTACTACGGCGATGCCCATGTGCTGCAGGGCGCGTCGCTGCGGGTGGCCGAAGGGGAGGCAGTCGCGCTGCTGGGGCGCAACGGCATGGGCAAGACGACGCTGATCCGCTCGATCATGCGGCTGGCGCAGCCGACCGTCCGGCGCGGCGCGATTCGCTGGCGCGGCGAGGACCTGCTCGGGTTGCGGCCGCATCAGGTCGCGCAGCGCCGGATTGCGCTGGTGCCGCAGGGACGGCGCCTGTTCGGTTCGCTGACGGTGCTCGAGCATCTGACGATCGTCAAGTCCGAGCGCGACGATACCGGCTGGTCGGTGCCGCGGATCTTCGAGCTGTTCCCGCGGCTGGCGGAGCGTCGCGGACATCGCGGCAGCCAGCTTTCGGGCGGCGAGCGGCAGATGCTGGCGATCGGCCGGGCGCTGATCACCGATCCGAATCTGATCCTGATGGACGAACCCTCGGAAGGGCTCGCGCCGCTGATGGTCCAGCACCTGGAGGGAATCATTCTGCGGCTCAAGCAATCGGGGCTGACGATCCTGCTGGTCGAGCAGAACTTCTACAGCGCGATCGGCGTGGCCGACCGAGTATACGTGATGGAGACGGGCCGGATCGTGCACGAGGTCGAGGCGGCAGCAGTGCGGGACGACGAGCAGTCGCTGCTGCAGTACCTGGGCGTGCACTGACGCGCGCCGCATTCGGCGAAGGAACGAGAAGATGTCGCTGACCGCTCGCGCAGATCGACGCATCGACGTGCACAGTCACGTGATCCCGCAGCGGATCGTCGATGCGATCGCGCAGCGCCCCGCCGCTTTCAAGGCCCGCGTCGAGGGTGACGGCGAGCAGCGGCGGATCGTGCACGAACAGGGCTACGCGTACCCGCTGTTCGCCGAATTCCATGATCCGCAGGCGAAGCTCGCATCGATGGATCGCAAGGGAATCGATGTCGCGGTGATCTCGCCGGCGCCGCCGATGTTCTACTACTGGGCCGACGCCGATCTTGCGCTGGAGGTTGCGCGGCACGTGAACGACGGCGTCGCCGACATGGTGGCGGCGGCGCCCGGGCGGCTGCGCGGCATGGCGACGGTCCCGATGCAACATCCGGATGCGGCGATCGCCGAGCTGGAGCGCGTGACGAGAATGCACGGTTTCAGGGCCGTCGAGCTCGGCACCTCGGTCGAAGGGGCGCAGCTGGCCGAATCGCGGTTCCGACCGTTGCTGCGTCGTGCGGCCGATCTCGGCGTATTCGTGTTCGCGCACCCGTATTACGTCGGCTCGAAGTCCGGGCTCGAGTGCTACTACCTGACGAACCTGATCGGCAACCCGCTCGACACGACGGTGATGCTGGCGAACCTGATGTTCAGCGGCGCGCTGGACGAGCTGCCGTCGCTGAAGCTGTGCCTGGCGCATGGCGGGGGCTTTGCCCCGTACCAGATCGGGCGGCTCGCGCACGGGCACCGGGTGCGCGCCGAGACGAAGGCGGACAGCAGCTCGTCGCCGCTGGCGCTGGTCAAGCGGCTGTACTTCGACAGCCTGGTTTTCGAGCCGAAGGCGCTTCGGTACCTGATCGATCTGGTCGGAGCGGACC
>DATLGW010000514.1:0-3142 GCA_035540315.1 Burkholderiaceae bacterium
CACCAAGTCCGCCGTGACCTTGCGGCCGTCGTCGAGCACCCCCTTCGGCGAACGGATCCATTGCCAGACCTGCGACCGAGAGATCTCGGCGGTCGCCGCATCCTCCATCAGGTTGTGGATCGGAACGCAGCCGTTGCCGGCGAGCCAGGTGCCCACGTAATGGATGCCGACGTTGATGTTCATCCGCAGCCCGGCCTCGGTGATCGGCTTCTCCGGCTGGAAGTTCAGCAGATCGGCTGGGCTCGCCTGCACGTCGGGACGCTGCTTGTCGATCTGGTTCGGCCGATCGCCGAGCACCTTGTCGAACTCCTCCATCGCGATCGACACCAACCCCGGATGCGCGACCCAACTGCCGTCGTAGCCGTCGCCGGCCTCGCGCGCCTTGTCGGCGCGCACGCCGGCGAGCGCGCGTTCGTTCGCCTCGGGGTCGTCCTTGATCGGGATCAGCGCGCTCATGCCGCCGATCGCCGGCGCGCGCCGGCGGTGGCAGGTCTTCAGCAGCAGCAGCGCGTACGCCCGCATGAACGGCGACGTCATCGTCACCTTCGCGCGATCGGCCAGGCAGAAGTCGCGGTCGGACTTGAACTTCTTGATGCACGAGAAGATGTAGTCCCAGCGGCCGGCGTTCAGGCCGGCGCTGTGTTCGCGCAGTTCGTACAGGATCTCGTCCATCTCGAACGCCGCCAGGATCGTCTCGATCAGCACGGTCGCCTTGATCGTGCCGCGCGGAATCCCCAGCTGCTCCTGCGTCGCGACGAAGATGTCGTTCCACAGCCGCGCCTCGACGTGGCTCTCGAGCTTGGGCAGATAGAAGTACGGGCCCGACCCGCGCTGGAGCTGCTCGCGCGCGTTGTGGAACATGAACAGCGCGAAATCGAAGATGCCGCCGGACACGCGCTGGCCGTCGACCCGCACGTGCTTCTCGTCCAGATGCCAGCCGCGCGGGCGCACGACCAGCGTCGCGACCTCGTCCTTGAGCCGGTACTGCTTGCCCCCCTGCTCGAGCTCGAGCTGGCGGCGGATCGCCGCCATCAGGTTCAGCTGTCCCTGGATCTGGTTGTCCCAGCGCGGCGTGTTCGAATCCTCGAAATCGGTCATGTACGAATCCGCGCCGGAATTCAGCGCGTTGATGACCATCTTCGCGTCGACGGGGCCGGTGATTTCGACCCGGCGCCGCTGCAGATCCCGCGGAATCGGCGCGATCGTCCAGTCGCCGTCGCGGATCGACCGCGTCGATTCGAGGAAATCCGGCCGCTCGCCGGCGTCGAGCCGCTGCGCGCGTTCGGTGCGCGCGGCCAACAGGCGCTGGCGTTGCGGCTCGAAGCGGCGGTGCAGCGCCGCGACCAGCGCCAGCGCATCGTGCGTGAGGACCTGGGCGAACTCGGGCGGAATCGGCGCGTCGATCGCGACGCCGGCCGGCAGCGCCGGCGACGAGGAGAATTTGCTCATGCTAGAGGCTCCGTGCGGTGTTTACTTTGTTGATGTAGTCGACCACGTCGGTCAGCAGGCGTCCGCTCGCCTGCGGCGCGACATCGAGCTCCTCGGCCGGCGCGTCCAGCCGATTGATCCAGAACGTCCGGTAGCCGTACCAGCCGGCGCCGGCAACGTCCCAGCCGTTCGAGGAAACGAACAGCAACTCGGCGGCCGGCAGCGCGAACGCCTGCGGTCCGAGCCCGTAGGCGTCGGCTGACGTCTTGTAGCGGCGCACCGAGTCGACCGACAGCAGATGCGCGAACAGTTCGTCCATTCCGGCCGATCGAACCGATGCCGCCAGCATCCGCGGATCGCCGTTCGACAGGATCGCCAGCGGCAGTTCCGCAGCGCGCAGCGTGCGCAGCGCCTGCAGGTTCTCGGGAAACGCCGCCAGCCGCGCATACTCGTCCATCAGCGCCGATTCCGCGCTCGGATCGACCGCCAGCGACAGCCGCCGGGCGGCAAAGCGCAGCGCGTCGCGGGTCACGTCGGAGAACGGCCGGTAGCGGTCCGACAGCGTCCGCAGCCAGCTGTACATCAGCTGCCGGTCGCGCCACAGCTGCGACAGCTCGGCGCCGCGACCCGGAAACAGCCGCTCGGCGGCCGCGGCGACCGAGTGCACGTCGAACAGCGTGCCGTAGGCGTCGAAGACGACCGCGCGGATCGGGGAGCTCATGGGCTGCAGTCTATGCGGTCGCGGGTGGCAAAGCAAAATGCCCGACGTACACTACGGGCGGTTCACATTGCGCTCGCGCTGCGTTCGGGGTTGCCGGATATGACCGATCCGCTCGAAATCGTCCCCGGCCGACTCGACGAGGCGCTGCTTGCCGCATGCGCGGCCGGCGACGCGAGCTTTCGGCTGGCGCCCTCGGCGTGGCCGCGGATCGGATCCGCCGCAGCCGCGGTCGCCGAGATCGTCGCTGCCGGCGGCGCCGTGTACGGAATCAACACCGGCTTCGGCAAGCTGGCGCAGACGCGAATCCCGGACGAGTCGCTCGCGCAGCTGCAACGCAACCTGGTGCTGTCGCACTGCGCCGGCGTCGGCGCGCCGCTGCCGGCGCCGGTCGTGCGGTTGACGCTGCTGCTGAAGGCTGCCAGCCTGGCGCACGGGCTTTCGGGCGTGCGCCCGGCGGTCGTCGAGCTGTTGATCGAGCTGCTGAACCGCGACCTGCTGCCGGTGATGCCGTCGCAGGGCTCGGTCGGCGCATCCGGCGATCTCGCCCCGCTGGCGCACCTGGCCGCGGCGTTGCTGGGGCTGGGCGAGATCGACGCCGGCGTCGAGCGCGTCGATGCGGCCGATGCGCTCGAGGCCGCCGGGCTGGCGCCGCTCGAGCTCGGCCCGAAAGAGGGACTGGCGCTGGTCAACGGGACGCAGGTGTCGACCGCACTGGCGCTGTCGGCCCGGCTGCGGCTTCGCGCGGTGTTCGACGCAGCGATCGTCGCCGGCGCGATGACGGCCGACGCCGCCAAGGGCAGCGACGTCCCGTTCGATGCGCGGATCCACGACGCGCGGGGTCAACGCGGCCAGCGCGAGGTCGCCGCGCGCTACCGCGCGCTGCTCGCGGGCAGTCCGCTGCGCGAGTCGCACCGCGGCTGCGACAAGGTCCAGGATCCGTATTGCCTGCGCTGCCAGCCGCAGGTGATGGGCGCGTGCGCCGACCAGATCGGG
>DATLGW010000515.1:0-11169 GCA_035540315.1 Burkholderiaceae bacterium
CGACGGCGTTGCGTCAGCCACGTTGATCGCCGAGAACGCCGTGGCCGCGGCGTTCGGCCCGGCCGAAGTCGGCTACACCGGCCGCTTCGCCGTCGCGCGCGGCGCCGAACGCTTCGACGTCGCCGTCACCAAGGACTGGTACGACGTGCGCTACGTGCTCGCCGCGCGCGCGTTGACCGAAGTCGATCCGGCGATCGGCTACGTCAACCTGAGCGGAATGGCCGAGCCCACGCGTCTTGAATGGTCGCAGGCGCTGTCGGCACTGATCGGCAGCGGCGTGCGTCGGCTGATCGTCGATCTGCGCGAAAACGGCGGCGGGCGTCTGACGGTCGCGGCGGATGTCGGCAGCGCGCTCGCCCCCGATGGCGCTGCAGGCCAGGTGTTGGTCGCACTGGGTTTCAACTCGCGCCACCGGCATGCGAATTACGAGATTCGGCTCGGCCCGAACCCGCACGGACAGCCGTTCGAGCAGGTCGTCTGGATCACCAGCGGCCTGTCGTGTTCGGCGGCCGAGATGCTGATCAACGGGCTGTCGCCGTTGCGGCCGTCGGCGATCATCGGCGAACCCACGTGCGGCAAGCCGGTCGGGTTCACCCCGTCGACGTTCGGCGCGAAGGTGCTGAGCGCGGTGTCTTTCGCCGGTGCGAACCGCGACGGCATCGCCGACTTCTACTCGGGACTGACGCCCACCTGCCGGATCTCGTCCGATCTTTATGTCGCCTATGGCGATCCGGCCGACCCGAAACTGGCCGAGGCGATCCACCGCCTGCAGACCGGGCACTGCAGCGCTGCGGCCGAACCGCCGCCCGCGGCGGCCGCCGTCGAAGCCAAGGCGCTGGCGCGCTGGCCATGGCAGGACGAACCGGGGCTGGCGCGCGAGACCGGCTTGCGCTGAGAGACCTGCGGTTGCGCTCGTGCCGTGCGAACCCGCTTAATGGATTCTTAAGACGGCGTTAGCAAACTCTTAGCAGCGGCACCGGCTCGGACTTCATAGACTCCTTCACGTTCAGCGGCAATCGGGCCGCAAGCGACGAAGGAGCTTCAGATGACTCGACCGATTCTCGCAATCCTCGGCGCCACGGGCGCGCAAGGCGGCGGACTGGCGCGCGCCGCGCTGTCGGATCCGCAGCGACGCTTCTCGGTGCGCGCACTGACGCGCCGCCCGCTGGCCGAGGCGGCGTTGGCGCTGGCGGGCGCCGGTGCCGACGTGGTGCAGGCCGATCTCGACGACGCCGACTCGCTCGTGGCAGCGTTTCGCGGAGTCCACGGCGTCTTCGCGATCACGAATTTCTGGGAGCACCACGACGCGGCGAAGGAAAAGAGCCAGGCTGCAAACGTCGTGAAAGCCGCGCTTCGGGCCGGAGTGCGCCACGTCGTGTGGTCGACGCTCGAAGACTCGCGCACGCTGTCGCCGCTGACCGATCCGCGGATTCCCGTGATCGACGGCCGCTTCAAGGTGCCGCACATGGATGCGAAGGCCGAGGCGAATGCGCTGTTCGAGCAGGCCCGCGTGCCGACCACGTACCTGTACGCGCCGTTTTACTGGGACAACCTGATCCACTTCGGCATGGGGCCGAAACGGGACGGATCGGGCGTGCTGGTGCTGTCATTGCCGATGGGCGAGGCCCGGTTGCCGGGAATCGCCGCCAGCGACATCGGCACTTGCGCGCTGGCGCTGTTTGCCCAGGGCGAGCAGGCGATCGGACGCCACGTCGGCATTGCCGGCGGGCACCCGACTCTGCGCGAGATAGCCGCGGTGCTGGGCAGCGCATTGCGCGAGCCGGTGCGCTATCAGCCGATCACGCCGGCCGAATACCGCGCGCTCGGGTTCCCGGGCGCAGCCGAGTTGGCGAACATGTTCCAGTACAAGCACGACTTCAATGGGCCCTACTGCGAAAGCCGGCCCGTCGCGCCGACTCGGGCGCTCCACCCGAACCTGCTCGATTTCGAGGGTTGGGTGGCACGTCACGCCGACGAGCTCAAGGCCCGTTGCTGACGACTGCGCGTCTCTGGAGCACGGATCATGCAGTTGCTTGAACTCGAGCCGGTGCGCCAGGCACCGGCCAATTCGTCCCGTCACGACCTCTACGGGCCGATCTACAAGGCGTTTCGCGCATTCATGCACGATGCGCTGACGCGGCTCGGACGGCTCGACGCCGACGACGATGTCGAGCTGTCGGGGACCATCCGGCAGGTCGAGGCGCTGCTGCAACAGCTTCGACATCACGTTCGCCACGAAAAGGAATTCGTTCATCCGGCCCTCGAAATCCGCCGGCCCGGCAGCTCCGCGCCGACTGCCGAGGATCATGTCCATCACCTAGAGCAGATCGCCGAGCTCGAGCAAGCGCTGCAGGCGATCGCCGCCGCGCCTGCACCGCGGCGCCCCGCGCTCGCGATGCACGCGTACCGCTCGCTCGCGCTGCTGATCGCGGAGAACCTGCGCCATATGCACGTCGAGGAAACCGAAAACAACGTCGCGCTGTGGCAGCTGTATGGCGACGCCGAACTGATCGAGATCCATCGCCGGCTGCAGCGCTCGGTTTCGCCGCCGGTGATGCGGGAAATGCTCGGCTGGATGATCGGTTCGCTGCCGACGAGCGAGTTGGCCGAAGTGCTGGCGGGCGTGCGCGCCGACGCGCCGGCGCAGGAATTCGACGCGCTGGTCGCGCAGGCTCGGCACGAGCTTCCTCCCGGTCGATTCCAGCGGCTGGTGCAGCTCCTCGGCCTGGACGCCTGAGGCCGCGCGCAGCGCGCGGCGGCGCCGGCGCGACCGACTCGGCGGCGTCGCCGCCGTGGTCGTATCATTGCGGGCGACGCCGCGCCGCGGCGCCGTTGCCTGCTCGAGTCGTGCCGCGCCTGCCCGCCGAATTGATCGATCACCTGGCCTGCGGGGTCGCCCACCAGATTGGCGCATGCGACCGCGACGGCCTTCCGCGCATCTGCCGCGGACTCGCCGCGCAGGTCGAGGACGATGGCCGCTTGAGCGTGCTGCTGTCGGCGCAATCGGGTTTCGAGCTGCTTGCCGCGATCCGCGACACTGCGCGGTTGAGCGTCGTGATCGCGCGGCCTTCGACGCACCGGACGGTGCAAATCAAGGGGAACGGCGCAGGCGTCGTCGTGCCGGCCGAGCCCCGCTATCGGGAGCTCTTGCGCAAGCGCCGCGATGCATTCTTGCGGGAGGTCGCCGGCTACGGCTTCACCGAACGCTTCGTCGACGCGTGGTATGCGGTGCGACCGGAGCAGCTCGCTTGCGTGACTTTCGCGCCGTACGGCGCTTGGGACCAGACCCCGGGGCCGGGCGCGGGGCGACCGATCGAGCTGCTGCCGTGAACGGCGGCGAATCGCTGTCGCTGCGCGACGTGCGACGGATGCTCGAAGGCATCGTGCCGCCAGCGCTGTGCACGGTGTCGCCCGAACGCGAGCCGCACGTGAACTACCTGTCGCAGGCGGAATACGTGGACGAGCAGCACATCGCGCTGTCGTTCCAGTTCTTCAATCGCACGCGGGCGAACGTGCTCGCGACCGGCCGCGCGGCATTGGGAGTCGACGACCCGTACACCGGCGCCGGCGTCGTGATGCAGCTCGAATACCTTCGCACCGAAACCGGCGGGCCGATCTTCGAGCGGATGCGCGCGAAGCTGGCCAGCATCGCGTCGCAGACCGGAATGGAGAACGTATTCCGCCTGCGGGGCGCCGATATCTACCGCGTGCTCTCCCTGCGCCGCGTCCCCGGACGCAACGAGCTTGCCGCCGCCGAGCCGCGATGCGACGTGGCCGCCGGTGCCCGTGCGGTGTCGGAGCGGCTTGCCGGCTGCGTCGAACTCGGCCAGCTGCTCGACGCCGCGATGCAGGGCCTGCGCGAGCTGCTGCGGATCGACCACGCGATGCTGCTGCTGCTCGACGCGCAGCACCATCACTTCGTGACGATCGCCAGCATCGGTTACGAGGTCTCGGGAATCGGTGCCGAGATCCCCGTCGACGAGGGGCTTGCCGGCGTTGCAGCCCGCGAAGGCGTGCCGATCCGGGTCGGCCACATGACCACGATGTACGCGTACGGCCGTGCAATCCGGCGCAGCGCGATCGAC
Organism: Burkholderiaceae bacterium; assembly: GCA_035540315.1. GTDB lineage: Bacteria > Pseudomonadota > Gammaproteobacteria > Burkholderiales > Burkholderiaceae_E > DATLGW01. The sequence continues at coordinate 4,086 of DATLGW010000515.1, forward strand.
CAGGGGATGCACGACCTGGTCGATCCGGAGATTCCGCTGCCAGGCCTGTCCGAGCCGCGCAGCCAGCTCGCAGTGCCGCTGCGCGCCAGGGGACGAACGATCGGCGTTCTGCTGGTCGAGAGCACGCACGACCAGTTCTTCAGCTATGACGACGAGGACGCGCTGACGGTTCTGTGCGGCCAGCTGGCGCTGTCGCTGCTCGTGCTGCAGCAGGACGAGCGCCGACCGGCGACGCGGTCATCGCGCGGCGACATCGCCGCGCCGCGCGCCGAAGCGCGCGCTGCATTGCCGGCAGGCAGGCCGCTGCGAGTACGCTTCTTCCGCCGCGACGGCAGCGTGTTCCTCGATCACGATTACCTGATCAAGGGAGTCGCGGGCGCGATCTTCTGGAAGCTCGCGAACGAGTTCGTCCACGCGGGCCGCAGCGAGTTCACGAATCGCGAGCTGCGTCTGTCGCCGGAGCTCAGGCTGCCCGAGATCCAGGATAACCTCGAAGTCCGCCTGTTGCTGCTGCAGCGGCGGCTGGCCGAAAGGGGCTCGGCGGTGCGGATCCACCGGCTCGGTCGCGGGCGGCTGCGCCTGCAGGCGGACCGGCCGCTCGTGCTGGAAGAGCCTGCGCTGCCCGACGCGAACGCCACGCCGCGCCGCGGCAAATGACGCGGCTACCGAATGCGCCGGCTCATGCCGGCGCGGCGACGAGCTCCATCGGCTCCGGATCGGGCGCCGGCACCCGCCGCCACAGCGGTACCAGGCGATTCTCCTTCTCGATCCGCGCGAGCGTCGCCTCGTGCATCTCGAGCTCGGCGGCTGTCGCCGGCAGCACGACCAGCCCCGCAGGCGGCCAGTCCCCGTCGGCCAGCGCCACCGCGCCGAACCCGGGGCCCGAATCGAGCGCGATCTCGAAGCTGTCCTGCCCGCGGGTCATCGCGAGATAGACCTCGGCGAGCAATTCAGCATCGAGCAGCGCGCCGTGCAGCTTCCGATGCGCGTTCGACACGCCGTAGCGCTCGCACAGCGCATCGAGCGAGTTGCGCTTGCCCGGGTGCAGCTCGCGCGCCAGCGCGAGCGTGTCGATCACGGCGATGCAGCACTGGTCGAATCGGCAGTCGCGCTCGCAGCGCTGCAGCTCGGCTTCGAGGAACGCGACGTCGAACGGCGCGTTGTGGATGATCACCTCGGCACCGTCGATGAAACCGAGCAGTTCGTCGACGACGTCGCGGAATCGCGGCTTGTCGCGCAGGTCGTCCCAGGTCAGGCCATGGATCTCGGTCGCCGCTTCGTCGATGTGGCGTTCCGGATTCAGGTAGAAGTGCAGCGTCTTTCCGCTGACGCGCCGGTTGACGATCTCCAGGCAGCCGATCTCGATCACGCGGTGGCCCTGCTCGCAGGCAAGGCCGGTGGTTTCGGTATCGAGGATGACCTGTCGCACTCCCCGTGTGCTCATCAATGCGCAACCGCCGTCATCGACCCACCTCCTCGTTCACGCCGCCGCCGGCAGCGGCAGACGCATCTCGCGTCGCTGTGGAGGCATTTTACCGGCGTGACGAGCGGCGTCGACATGCGGTCGCTGCGTAGTGCCCGTTCACGCGCCGTGCGCGGTTGCGGGCTCGCCGGTCGGTTGCCGGTGCCGGCGTGCGAGCAGCGTGTACATCGTCGGCACGACGAACAGCGTCAGCACGGTTCCGAGCGTCATGCCGCCGACGATCACCATGCCGATCTGCACCCGGCTCTCGGCGCCGGCGCCGGTGGCCAGCGCCAGCGGCACCGCGCCCAGCACCATCGCGCCGGTCGTCATCAGGATCGGACGCAGCCGCAGCGTCGCGGCTTGGATCACGGCCGGCACCATCGGCGTGCCGCGATCGCGGATCTGGTTCGCGAACTCGACGATCAGGATCCCGTGCTTCGTGATCAGTCCCACCAGCGTGATCAGGCCGATCTGGCTGTACACGTTGATCGTGCCGCCGGTCAGCTTCAACAGGCCGAGCGCGCCGGCCATTGCCAGCGGAACCGTCAGCATGATGATCAGCGGATCGATGAAGCTCTCGAACTGCGCGGCCAGCACCAGATAGATGAACGCGAGCGCCAGCACGAACGTGACCATCAGCGCCGACGACGACTGCTTGAACTCCCGCGTCTGCCCGTTGTAGTCGAGCGCGTAGCCGGGCTTCAGGTGGCGCTGCGCGGCCTGCTCGATGTAGTCGACCGCCTCGCCGAGCGAGGTGCCGGGCGCGAGGTTCGCGGTGATCGTGACGGCGCGCCGCTGCGAGAAGTGGTTCAGCTCGCGCGGGCTGACCGACTCTTCCCAGCGCACCAGGCTCGACAGCGGGATCATCGCCTCGTTGCGACCTCGCACGAAGATGTTCGAGATGTCCTGCGGCGTGTTGCGGTCGGCCGCATCGAGCCGCACCATCACGTCGTATTGCTCGCCGCCGCGCTTGTACCGCGTCACCTGCCGGCCCCCGAGCATCGTCTCGAGCGTTCGCCCGACCGTCTCGACCTGCACGCCGGCATCGGCAGCCTTGTCGCGGTCGATCCGCAGCCGGATCTCGGGCTGGTTCAGCCGCAGGTCGTTGTCGACCGCCTGCAGCCCCGGCCAGCCGCGCAGGTCGGCCATCAGCGGCGCGATCGCCTGCTGCAGCCGCTCGTACGGCTCGGACGTCAGCACGACGACGTTGATCGGCTGATCGCGCAGGCCCGCCCCCAGCGACGGGGGCGCGGTCGCGAACGCGAGCACGCCCGGGATCTTCAGCAGCTGCGGCTGGATCTCACGCAGGATCTGCTGGATCGAGCGCTCGCGCTCTTTCCAGTCGATCACCCTAAAAGTCGCGACGCCGCGCGATACCGTCGGGCTGCCGGCGACGACGAAGATCCGGTCGACCTCGGGAATCGTCATCGCGATCTTCTCGATCATCAGCCCGTAGCGCTCTGTGTACGCCAGCGATGCCCCCTCGGGCGCCGAGAACGATGCAGTGATCGTGCCGCGGTCCTCGACCGGCGCCAGTTCCTTCTTCGTCGCCTGCCACAGGAACCAGCAGGCCGCGGCGAATCCGCCGGCCAGCAGCACCATCGTCCACCGGTGGCGCAGCGTCCAACCGAGAACGGCCGCATAGCCGCGGGTCGACGCATCGAGCGTGCCCTCGACTGCGCGCGCGAAGAAGTTCTGGCGCGGCTGGTGGCGCAGCAGCTTCGAGCACATCATCGGCGACAGCGTCAGCGCGACGAATCCCGACACCAGCACCGCGCCCGCCAGCGTCAGTGCGAATTCGATGAACAGCCGGCCAGTGCGCCCGGTCGTGAACGCCACCGGCGCGTAGACCGCCGCCAGCGTCAGCGTCATCGCGACGACCGCGAAGCCGACTTCCTTCGCGCCCTTGAACGCGGCCGCGACCGGCTCCATTCCCTCCTCGACGTGGCGGTAGATGTTCTCGAGCACGACGATCGCATCGTCGACGACCAGGCCGATCGCGAGCACCAGCGCGAGCAGCGTCAGCGTGTTGATCGAGAAGCCAGCGAAGTACATCACGCCGAACGCGCCGATCAGGCACACCGGGATCGTGACCAGCGGCACGATGCTGGCACGCACCGAGTGCAGGAACAGCAGGATCACCAGCGCGACCAGCACGATCGCCTCGAGAATCGTCTTGAATACCGCGTCGATCGAACGCTCGATGAACAGCGTCGAGTCGTAGGACACGTTGACCCGCATGCCCTCGGGCAATTGGCGCTGGATGTCGGGCAGCTGCCGGCGCAATTCCTGCACCAGCGTCAGTGGATTCGCCGTCGCCTGCTTGATCACGCCGGTCGATACCGAGTTGCGGCCGTTGAAACGCACCGACGAGCGCTCGTCGAACGGTCCCTCCGTGATTCGCGCGACGTCCTTGAGCCGCACCGGATAGCCGTTGACCGTGCGGATGATCACGTCGGCGAACTGCGCGACCTGCTGCAGGTCGGTCTGCGACACCACGTTGAACTCTCGCTCGCGGCTCTCGATCCGTCCCGACGGGATCTCGACGTTCTGGCGCCGCAGCGCGTCCTCGACGTCCTGCACGGTCAGCCGGAACGATGCGAGCCGGTCGGGCTCGAGCAGGATCCGCATCGAGTACTTGCGCTCGCCGCCGATGCGCACGTCCGCTGCGCCCGGCAGCGTCTGCAGCCGCGGCTTGATGATCCGGTTCAGGTAGTCGGATACCTCGAGCGCGGTGTGACGGTCGCTGTTGAACGACAGCCAGATGATCGGGTTCGCGTCGGCCTCCACCTTCGCGATGATCGGCTCGTCGGCTTCCTGGGGCAGGCGGCCGCGCACGCGCGACGCGCGATCGCGCACGTCGGCGGCGGCCGAATCGGGATCGCGATCGAGCCGGAATCGCACGCTGATCTGGCTGACTTCGCTGCGCGAGATCGACGTGATCACGTCGACCCCGTCGATGCCGGCAATCGAATCCTCCAACGGCTTCGTGACCTGCGACTCGACGATCTCGGCCGACGCGCCCAGATAACGCGTATAGACGGTGACGACCGGCTCGTCGATCTTGGGGTACTCGCGAACCGACAACCGCGTGTAGCTCACCAGCCCCAGCAGCACGATCACCAGCGACAGCACGGTGGCGAACACCGGGCGGCGGATGCAGACGTCGGAAACGACCACGGCGCTGAGAACGAGGTCAGTTTCTGCGCGGCGCGGCGCCCGGCGGCAGCTTGCCGTTCTCCCGCGCGGCCAGATCGGGCGCCGGCTGCGTGACCAGCCGCGCCGCGTCGGCGATCGAGATCTCGGCGACGTCCCGATTCAGCCGCAGCTGCCCGGCCGTCACGACCAGGTCGCCGGCGCTGAGCCCCGACACGACCTCCACCTTCGCGTTGCGGCGAATGCCGGTTTCGATTCGCGTGCGCACTGCGCGTCCGCCGTCGACCCGGTAGACGTATTGGTCGCGACCCTGCGGGAGCACGGCTTCCTCCGGGATCATCAGCGCATCCGGACGCTGCCCGAGCACGACCCGGGCGCGCGCATACATGCCGCTGCGCAGCGCGCCGTCGACGTTGCCGAGCCGGCCGCGCACCACCAGCGAGCGGCCGTTCACGTCGACCTGCGCATCGATCGCGTCGAGCGTCGCAGTGAACGTGCGGCCGGGAAACGAGTCGACTGCAAGCTGGATCGCCTGGCCGCGGCGCAGCTGGCTGAAGTAGCGTTCGGGCAGGCGCAAATCCACCTTCATGCTCGAGATGTCCTCGATCACCAGCAGATCCGCGCCCTCCTTCACGTAGTCGCCGACGCTGACGTTGCGCAATCCGGTCACGCCGTCGAACGGAGCGCGCAGCTCGTGCTTGGCGAGCCGTGCCTGCGCCAGCTGCAGCTTCGCTTCGAGCACCTTCAGCGTGGCGGCCGCTTCGTCCTTCGCACGGCCGGATACGAAGTTCTTCTGGAACAGATCCGACGTGCGCTGAAAGTTCGCCTGCGCGAGCGACAGCTCGGCGCGGGCCTGCTCGAGCTCGGCGGCAGTCACCGCCGCATCGAGCGCGATCAGCAGCCGCCCGCGCGTGACGCGCGCGCCGTCGGCGAAATTGATCTGAGCGATGCGGCCCGCGACCTCCGGTCGCAGCATCACCGATTCGTTCGCGCGCAGCGTGCCGACCGCGGTGACGTCCTCCGATATCGTCACCGCCTCGACCTTGCCGACCTCGACCTCGACCGGACCCTGCGGTCGCGCGCGGCCGCCCGACCCCGCCCCGCCGCGATCGCCGCCCGGCTGTGCACCGCCCGAGCCGGGCGCACCCGGCGCGGACCGCGGCCCCGGGTCGGCCGGCTGCGCAGCGTTCGCAGGCGCAGGCAGCGCCGATCCACGGGCGCGCGCCGCCGGCGATGCAGCCACCTCGAACCCCGGCCCGGTCGGGCCGCGATGCACGGAATAGCCGTACCAGCCGGCCGCGGCAAGCCCCGCGGCGACCAGGACCAGATAGGAGAGTCGACGTTTCATCACACGCGCACGACCCGCCAATCTAGCACAGCCACTGCGGCCGCCTCCGTAGGGTGTTGCCGGGCGTGCGATAAACTTCTCGCTTTCGCGCCCCGCCGGATCCCTTGCCGTTGAACTCCGCCGCACCCGCCGATCGAGCCGCACTGGCCCGCCCCGCGGCCGCCGGCGCCGCAGTCGCGCGCAGCGAGGTGCGCGATCTGGCCGGCTCGAAGATCCGAGAGGTCGCGAACGCCGCAATTGGCGCCCCCGACGAGCTGGCGTTCTGGTTCGGCGAGCCCGACACCGCGACACCGCCGTTCATCGTCGAGGCCGCGAAGTCGTCGCTGGACGCCGGAGAGACGTTCTATCTGCCCAACCTCGGCCTGCGCGAATTGCGCGAGCAGGTGGCGGCTTACGTCGGGCGGCTGCACCGGGCGTGCGACCCGCAGCGGATCGCGATCACGAGCTCCGGAGTCAATGCGCTGATGCTCGCGGCCCAGACGATCGTCGCGCCCGGCGATCGCGTGGTTGCCGTCACCCCGCTATGGCCGAACCTGGTTGCGATGCAGCACGTGCTCGGGGCCTCGGTCGACACTGTCACGCTGTCGATCGATCCGCAACGGGGGCGCTGGCAGCTCGATCTGCAGCGCCTGCTCGACGCGCTGACCCCCGGCACCCGGATGCTGCTGGTCAACTCGCCCGGCAATCCGACCGGCTGGGTGATCTCGCCGCAACAGCAGCGCGAGATCCTGGCGCACTGCCGCCGCCATGGCATCTGGATCCTGTCGGACGAGGCGTACGAGCGGCTCGTGTTCGACGGCAGCGACTGCGCGAGCTCTTTTCTCGACTTCGCGGAACCCGAAGACCGGTTGATCGTCGCGAACACGTTCTCGAAGACCTGGCAGATGACCGGATGGCGTCTGGGCTGGCTGGTGCTGCCGCCAGCGCTGGTTCCCGATGTCGAGAAGCTGATCGAATTCAACACGTCCTGCGCGCCGGCCTTCGTGCAGCGTGCCGGCGTGGTGGCGATTCGCGACGGCGAACCCGCTGCCGCCACCTTCCGCGATCGCGTTCGCACCGGCGCGCAGGACGTGTTGAATTCGATCAGCTTCTCGACATCGGGAACCAGCGCTGGC
>DATLGW010000516.1:0-6416 GCA_035540315.1 Burkholderiaceae bacterium
CAGCGAGCGCCGCTGCCGCTGCCGCGCAGCGAAATGGCGTGGGCCGCGCAGCGCGAAGGGCGGATGCACCTGGTCGGCGGCTATGCCGAGCAGCGCGTCGACCGGCCGTATCACCACGTCTACGACCCGCAGCAGGACTGCTGGCTGGCGGCGGCGCCGCTGCCGCTGGGAGCGAACCACGTCGGCGTCGCCGTGCTCGACGGCAAGCTGTACGCGATCGGCGGATTCACCGGACAGAACCACACGCCGCACGACCGCTGCTTCGTGCACGATTCCGCGACCGATGCGTGGCAGCCGATCGCGTCGCTGCCGCGCGCTTGCGGCGCAATGGGGTGCGCTGCCGTCGGCGGACGGCTGCATGCGATCGGCGGCGGCATCGGCGTCGGCTTCCCGCAGCGCCGCTCGGTCGATTGGCACTGGGCATACGACCCGCGCAGCGACCGCTGGGAGGAGCGTGCGCCGATGCCGACCGGGCGCGACCACACGGGCGTGGTCGTCGTCGACGATCGGATCCACGTGATCGGCGGGCGCGTCGACACGTTCTACACGAACTCGAACTTCCATCACGCGTACCTGCCGCGCGAGGACAAGTGGCAGATGCGCGCGCCGTTCCCCACGGCGCGAAGCGGCCACGGCGCCGTCCTGTACCGGGGCCGGATCTTCTGCATGGGCGGCGAAGGCGCAAACCGCGTGTTCGGCCAGAACGAAGCCTACGATCCCGCCGCCGACCGCTGGGAGCATCATGCGCCGATGCCCACGCCGCGTCACGGCCTGGGCGCAGTCGCGATCGGCGACTGGATTCACGTCGCCGGCGGCGGCCCGGTGATGGGCGGCGGCGTGCAGAGCGCGGTGCACGAGGCGTTCGCGCTCGACTGACGCACCCGTTGCGACACGCGCAGCGCCGGCACCGCTGCGGCACGACCGCCGGGGTCTTTCAACAGCGGCCGATCGGCACACGCGCCGCGACCAGCGTAGGCTGCGCGCTACGCGTAGCCGTTCGGGTTGCCGCTCTGCCAGCGCCAGGCATCGGCGCACATCTGCGGCAAGCCGAGCTCGGCCCGCCAGCCCAGCAGCCGATGCGCGAGCGTCGGATCCGCGTAGCACTCGGCGATGTCGCCGGGGCGGCGCTCGACGATGCGGTACGGCACCGGGCGGTCGCTCGCCGCCTCGAATGCGCGGACCATCTCGAGCACCGATACGCCGCGGCCGGTGCCGAGATTGACGGTCCAGATGCCGCCGGCATCGAGCAGCCGCCGCAGCGCCGCCAGGTGGCCGCGCGCGAGATCGACCACGTGGATGTAGTCGCGCACGCCCGTGCCGTCGCGGGTCGGCCAGTCGCCGCCGAACACGTTGAGCCGATCGCGGCGGCCGACGGCGACCTGGCTGATGAACGGCATCAGGTTGTTCGGGATCCCTTGCGGATCTTCGCCGATCAGACCGCTCGGATGCGCGCCCACCGGGTTGAAGTAGCGCAGCACGCCGATCGCCCAGCTCGCGTCGCTCGCGGCGACGTCGCCGAGGATCTGCTCGATCATCAGCTTCGAGCGTCCGTACGGATTCGTCGCGCCGGTGCGCGCGGTCTCCGGAATCGGCACCGCTTCCGGATCGCCGTAGACGGTCGCCGACGAGCTGAAGACCAGGCGCTTGACGCCGGCGTCGGCCAGGCAGCGCAGCAGCGTGACGCTGCCCCCGACGTTGTTGTCGTAATACGCGAGCGGCTGCGCGACCGACTCGCCCACCGCCTTGAGCCCGGCGAAGTGGATCGCCGCGTCGAAACGGTGCCGCGCAAGCAGATCACTGATTGCCGCCTCGTCGCGCAGGTCGGCCTGCACCAGCGGCACGTCGCGGCCGCAGATCCGCGCCACGCGCGCCAGCGATTCGCGGCTCGAGTTCGACAGGTTGTCGACGACGACGACGTCGTGGCCGTCGTTCAACAGCTCGACCACCGTGTGCGATCCGATGAATCCGGCCCCGCCGGTGACCAGCACGCTTGCGCTCAAGATCCGCTTCCTTCGTCGCCCGATGAGGGCCGCTCGTCGCCTCGCAGCCGCCGGGGCTTGCATCGGCGGCGATTCAGTTGCCGAATGTGCACATTCTCCCATGCCTGTTCGAAGCGGCGAGTACAATCGCCCGGCATCCGACAGCCGTTGCGCGGAGTCCTTTCGTGCTCATTCCAGTCATTCTGTCCGGCGGTTCAGGCACGCGCCTGTGGCCCGTGTCCCGCGAGGCGTTCCCGAAGCCGTTCATGAAGCTTGGCGGGCCGCTGAGCCTGCTGCAAAGAACGATTTCACGCTGCGCGCCGCTGGCCGACGGGCAGCGGTTTGCGATCGTCACCAACCGCGAATACGCGTTCCGCACGCGCGAGGACGTCGAGTCGCTGCCGGCCGCGCGCGGGCTGCGCTGCACGCAGCTGCTCGAGCCGTCGGGCCGAAACACCGCGCCGGCCGTCGCGATCGCCGCGTTGTGGGCCGAACAGCAGTCGCCCGATGCGACGCTGCTGGTGCTGCCGGCCGACCACCTGATCCCCGACGAGAAAGCGTTCCAGGCCGCCGCCGGCGCCGCGCGCGAGATCGCCGAGCGCGGATCGCTGGTGCTGTTCGGGATCCGTCCCAGCGCTCCCGATACCGGTTTCGGCTACATCGAGACCGGCGACCCGGTGGCCGGCACCGAAGCGCTGCGGGTGCGGCGTTTCATCGAGAAGCCCGATGCGGCGCGCGCAATGGCGTTCCTGCAGGCGGGAAACTTCGTGTGGAACAGCGGCATGTTCTGCTTCAAGGCGAGCGCGATCCTGAGCGCGTTCGAGCGCTACGCGCCCGAAGTGCTGGCCTGCGCGCGCGCGACATGGCAGGCGACCGCAGCGGCCGACGACGACGCCGTCAAGCTCGCCGCCGCCGAGTTCGCGCGCTGCCCGGACATCTCGATCGACTATGCGGTGATGGAGAAGGCCGACGACGTCGTCGTGCTGCCGTCGCGCTTCAACTGGAGCGACATCGGCTCGTGGAAAGCGGTGGCCGAGCAGTTCGAACCGGATGCCGACGGCAACACGACGGTCGGCGAAGCGATGTTCGTGGCCACGCACAACACGCACGTGCAAAGCGAAGGGCGGATCGTCGCGGCGGTCGGCGTCGACAACCTGCTGGTCGTCGACACCGCCGATGCGCTGCTGGTCGCGAACAAGGACGCGAGCCAGCAGGTCAAGGAGATCGTCGCGCGCCTGAAGCTCGCCGGCCACGAGACCGCGAAGCTGCACCGGACCGTCGCGCGGCCCTGGGGCACGTATACCGTGCTGCAGGAGGGCCCGCGCTTCAAGATCAAGCGCATCGAGGTCAAGTGCGGCCACAGCCTGTCGCTGCAGATGCACCACCATCGCAGCGAGCACTGGATCGTCGTGTCGGGCACCGCGAAAGTGACCTGCAACGACAAGGAGACGCTGGTCGCCGCGAACGAATCGACGTACATCCCGATCGGGACCCGCCATCGGCTCGAGAACCCGGGCGTCGTGCCGCTGGTGATGATCGAGGTGCAGTGCGGCGACTACCTCGGCGAGGACGACATCGTCCGGTTCGACGACAAGTACGGGCGCGCCTGACGAAGGCTCACGCCTGACGCTGCGCAGCCGCCGCGCCGCTGGCCGGTCCCGCGCGCGATCGCATCTGTGCGGCGAAAGACGCCGCAATCTGTATCTCGCCAACGCGGTCCGGGCGCGCCTACGATCGCGACTGGCGGCGACATCGATCTGCGGGCATCTGATGGACGGCAGCACCCGGGCGGCGGTCTCGTATCACGGCGCGCAGCACGCGAGCGACTACCGGCTCGCGCGCTCGCTGTTCGAGGAATACGCGGGCCAGCTCGGCATCGACCTGTGCTTTCAGGACTTCGCGACCGAGCTCGAGACGCTGCCGGCGATGTACGGCGCGCCGGACGGCGCGCTGATCATTGCCCGGGACCGCGAGCCGCTCGGATGCGTCGCCGTCCGCCGGCTCGACGCGTCGCGATGCGAGATGAAGCGCCTTTACGTGCGCGCGGTCGCGCGCGGGCGCGGCATCGGGCGCGCGCTCGCGCTCGAGGCGATCGCCTGCGGCCGCGCGCTCGGTTATCGCTCGATGGCGCTCGACACGCTACGGTCGATGCACGCCGCGCGGCAACTGTACGAATCGCTCGGTTTTCGCCCGATCCCGAAATACAACGACAACCCGCTGGCCGACGCGATGTTCTTCGGCCGCGAACTCTGAGCGGCGCCCGATCGGCCGGGACGCTCACGGTTACGGCACTGTGCTACCGTATCGTCGGGGCCGGGGCCCATCGAACCCGGACGGGGGAGCGGGTGGACGCTGTCGAACATTGGAAGGCGATGCTGTCCGAGCTGGCGCGCGACGGCGATCTGCCGACACCGATCATCGCGTCCTGGCAGCGGTGCGCGCACACCGGAATCGATCGCGACCGGAATCCGAGGCCGCCGCGCGTCGGCGAGCCGGAGCTGCAGCGCCGCCTTCAGGAGTCCGGCCCGCTGGTCGCTGCCGCGCAGCGGCACCTGGGGTGGCTGTCGGCAGCGCTGTCGCAACTGACGCACGTCGTCTACCTGACCGACCGTGACGGAATCGTGCTCGCCAGCGCAGGCGACGACACGCTGCGCGAGCGATTCGGACTGGAACCCGGCCATGATTGGTCGGAGCCGACGATGGGAACGAACGGCGCTGGCGATGCAAGCGCCGGTCGCGGTGATCGGACCGCAGCACTTCGTGTCGGCTTTCGCCGATTGCACGTGCGTCGCCGCGCCGGTCCGAGGTCCGGACGGCGCCGTCGTCGGCGCGCTGGATTTGACGACGTCGGTCGCCGATGCCTGCCCGCCGAATGCCGCGCTGATCGTTTACGCAGCAAAGATGATCGAGCGAGACCTCGAGCTGGAGCACGCGCGGCTGGAGACGGCCGCGCTGCACGAGCAGACCGCGACGCTCGCCGCGCGGGAGCTTGCGCTGCAGCAGACGAACGAGCGGTTGCAGCTGATCCATGACCATGCGCCGGTGCTGATCTACGTCGTCAGCGACAGCGGGCGTTTCCTGAGCGCGAACCGCGCATGGCTCGATCAGCTCGGCATCGAGAGCCACCAGGTCATCGGCCGCACGCTGCACGACGTCTTCCCGCAGGCGACCGCAGACGAGTTCGCGCAGAACAATCGCAACGTGCTGGAAGCGGGGGTTCCGGTCCGGTACGAGGAAGTGCACGCGGGGCGAACCTACCTCTCCGTCAAGGCCCCGGTGCGGGACGCGGCCGGCAACGCGTACGCGATCTGCGGGATGTCGATCGACATCACCGAGCGCAAGCAGGCCGACAACGCGCTGCGCGAGCAGGCTTCCGTCAGCGCCGCGATCACGCACAACGCGACGACCGCCGTGTTCGTGATGGATGCCGACGGGCGCACGCTGTTCGTGAACGCCTCCGCCGAAGCAATGACCGGATTCACGTCCGCAGAGATGCAAGGGCGGGTGCTGCACGACCTGATCCACCATACCCGCAGCGACGGCCGCGCGTATCCGATGAGCGAATGCGGCATCGGGCAGCACGTGCTCGCGCGGCAGCCGCTGCGGGATCACGAGGACGTCTTCGTGCGCCGCGACGGAACGTTCTTTCCCGTCGCCTGTGCCGCCACGCCGATCGTGCGCGACGGCCGCCTGACGGAAATCGTGCTGGAAGTGCGCGACATCACCGAGCGCAAGCAGTTCGAACGGGCCCTGCAGGAATCGGCGCGCCGGAAGGACGAATTCCTGGCGGTGCTCGCACACGAGCTGCGCAACCCGCTCGCGCCGATGGTCAATGCGCTGCACCTGCTGTCGCGCAATGAGCAGCTCAGTGCCGCGGGCCGCCGCGCGACCGAGATCCTCGACCGCCAGGTCCTGCAGATGCGCCGCGTCGTCGACGACCTGCTCCAGGTCGGACTGATCGCCCGCGGCGAGGTACAGCTGCGCCTGGAGCCGATGCGGCTCGACGAAGCGGTGCGGCTGGCGGTCGATGCAGCGATGCCCGCGTTCGACGCGAAGCGACAGTCCGTCGCCGTCTCGATGGACCGCGCACCGGTTCGCATCACTGCCGATCCGGTGCGGATCGGACAGGTGCTGGAGAACCTGCTGAGCAACGCGGGCAAGTACACGCCGGCGGGCGGCCGGATCTGGGTCGAGCTGTCCGAGCAGGCGTCGTTCGTGGAGCTGTCGATCGCCGACGACGGAATCGGAATCGAGCGGCATCAGCTCGACGCCGTCTTCGAGCTGTTCGCCCGGGGCGACGCAAGCGGCGTGGGGCCCGGGATGGGCGTCGGGCTCGCGCTCGTCAGGCGCCTGGTCGAGCTGCACGGTGGCACGGTAACCGCTGAGAGCGCAGGCCGCGACACCGGTTCCCGCTTCACCGTGCGCCTGCCGAAGCGC
>DATLGW010000517.1:0-3473 GCA_035540315.1 Burkholderiaceae bacterium
GCAACGTGGTCGGCGGCAGCAGCGCGGCCAGCTGCGCCTGAAGCGCATCGGCGCGGTCGATGCCGCGCGCCGCATACAGGCGCGCAAGCAACGGCGGCGTGCCGGCGGCGGCCAGCCGCGCCGCTGCAGCGGCGTCCACGCTGCGCACGTGAAATCGCAGCGTGCTCAACGATCGCCCCCCGCGCCGGCGTCACCGGGCGTCTGCGGCGCGGTGCCGGCGCGATCCTCCAGCAACGACTCCGGCGCTGCGCGGCGCCAGAAGCGAAGCCGCGCCAGCGCCGGCCAGCCGACCGTCTTCCAGCCGGAGTCGCCGGTCAGCACGAGCCGCGCCTGGCCGCGCGCGAGCGTCGGCGCGACCGCAGCCGCCCGGCCGATCACGTCGGACCAGTCGCGCGCCCAGGCCTGCGGATCCGAGCTCAGGCGGTCGCGCAGCAGCTGGAACGACACGGCGGCGAGTCCGGTGCCGGACTGCGAACCGGCGGCTCGCTGCAGCAGCCCGCGGATCTCGGCCGGAACCGGCAGCGGATCGAGCGACGGCGGCGCGTCCGGTGTCGGGACGGCATCGCGCGGTTCGCGCAGCCGCCCGCACAGCCACACGCTGTTGACCGGCGCCAGCGCGCGTTGCGCGCGCTGGCGATTGACGGGGTGGTCGAACCAGGTCATCTGGATCTCGTTGAGCAGCCGCCGCCATCGGCGCGCGTCGGCGCCTTCGGGAAGGTACAGCTCGATGCTGCGGCCCACGGCCGACGCCAGCGATTTCGCCGACACGCGCAGCGCGCGCTGCGGGTCGGTCTCGCGCAAATACCAGCGCGACGGGGTGCGCGCATCGAGCGCGAGCGACTCGTCGCGCAGCAGCGGCTCGATCGCCTGCGCGAGCGCTGCGGCGTCGTCGGCGGACACCTGCAGCAGCGCCGGGTCGGTCAGCACCAGGTGATCGCGTCCGACATGCACGTGCACCGGATCGAGCCGCCAGCACGGCGGCTCGACGCCGTCGGCAAGCGCCGCGTGCGCAGCGACCGAATCGTCCGACGGCAGGCGAAACGCGCGTCGCAGCCATTGCTCGTGCGGCGCTTCCGGCGGCGCCAGCGCAGGCGATGCCTGCTGCTCGAGCAGTTGCGAGTCACGCAGCAGCGCGCGCCACTGCGGCTGCGATGCGCATGCGGCGAAAACGTCGCGCCCGAGCCAGTCCGGATCGGCGAGCGCTCCTGCAACGAGAATCGTCTGCGTGGCTGCGGCAGGCACCGGCCGATTCTATGGCAAACTGCCTCACGCGCCGGCCTGCCGGCCAGCCCGAAACATCGTTCGCGACGGCCGCGCCGGTCGCGGTCCGAGACGCCCGCAAACTCCCGAGCGCATGGTCAACTCGCCGTTCGAGCTCTACGTCGGACTGCGCTATACGCGCAGCGGCCGTCGCGCCGGTCGGCGCAACGGCTTCATCTCGTTCATCTCGGCGCTGTCGGTGGCCGGCATCGCGTTGGGCGTGGCCGCGCTGATCACGGTGCTGTCGGTGATGAATGGATTTCAGAAGGAGGTGCGCGACCGGATGCTGTCGGTGCTGTCGCACATCGAGGTGATGTCGGTCCGCGAATCGCTGCCGCAGTGGCAGGACGTGATCCGGCAGGCGCGCGCGCATCCGGCGGTGATCGGCGCCGCGCCGTACGTCAGCGGGCAGGGGATGATCACGCATGCGGGCGCGGTGCGCGGCGTGCTGGTTCGAGGCGCCGACCCGGCGCTCGAGCCGGCGGTTTCGGAGCTGCATGCGCAGATGCGGGTGGGCCAGCTCGACGCGCTGGTCCCGGGCGAATTCGGCGTCGCGGTCGGCCACGTGCTGGCGCAGCAGCTGGGTGTCGGGCGCGGCGACCGGATCACGTTGATCGTGCCGCAGGGCACGGTGACGCCGGCGGGGATCGTTCCGCGGCTGCGACAGTTCACGATCGCCGGCATCTTCGAGACCGGACACTACGAATACGACAGCACGCTGATCGTCACGCACCTGGAGGACGCCGCGCGGCTGTTTCGCATCGACGGCGCCTCCGGCGTGCGGCTGAAGACGAACGACATGATGCAGGCGCCGCGGATCGCGCGTCAGCTCGCGCAGACGCTGAGCGGCGAGCTGCTGCTGCGGGACTGGTCGACCGAGAACCGCAACTGGTTCGCGGCGGTCGAGCTGGAGAAGCGGATGATGTTCATCATCCTGACGCTGATCATCGCGGTCGCGGCGTTCAACCTGGTCTCGATGCTGGTGATGACGGTGACGGACAAGCAGTCGGACATCGCGATCCTGCGCACGCTCGGCGCTGCGCCGCGCTCGGTGATGGCGATCTTCGTCGTGCAGGGCGCGATGATCGGGTTGCTCGGCACCGCGATCGGGGTCGCGCTCGGCGTCGCGCTGGGGCTGAACATCGGGCCGGTGATGGCGTTTCTCGAGTCGGTGTTCGGCTTCCAGGTGCTGCCGCAGGGAATCTACTTCATCAACTACCTGCCCAGCGACCTGCGCTTTGCCGACGTCGCGGTGATCGGAGGGACCTCGTGCGTGTTAGCGCTGCTCGCGACGATCTATCCGAGCTTGCGGGCCGCGCGACTGCGTCCGGCCGAGGCGCTCCGGTATGAGTGAGACCGCCGCCGCAGCCGTCCTCGCCTGCCGCGGGCTGAAGAAGTCGTACCGGCAGGGGCCGGCCGAGCTGATCGTGCTCGACGGCGTGGACCTGTCGATTTCGCCGGGCGAGCGCGTTGCGATCGTCGGCGCCTCGGGGTCGGGCAAGAGCACGCTGCTGCATCTGCTGGGCGGGCTCGACGACGCGAGCGCCGGCGAAGTGCTGCTGCAGGGCCGCCGCATCGACCGGCTCGACGAGACCCAGCGCGGCATCGTGCGCAATCGCGCGCTGGGCTTCGTCTATCAGTTCCATCATCTGCTGCCGGAGTTCAGCGCGCTCGAGAACGTGGCGATGCCGTTGCGGATCCGGCGGCTCTCGCCGCGCGAAGCGGCCGATGCCGCCCGCGAGATGCTGAGCCGCGTGGGGCTTGCGCAACGGCTCGAGCATTTGCCGGGGCAGCTGTCGGGCGGCGAGCGCCAGCGCGTCGCGCTGGCGCGCGCGCTGGTCACGCGGCCCGTGTGCGTGCTCGCCGACGAGCCGACCGGCAACCTCGATCGCGGGACTGCGCGGCAGATGTTCGAGCTGATGGCCGAGTTGAGCCGCGTGTCGGGGACGAGCTTCGTGACGGTCACCCACGACCTGGAGCTGGCGCAGCGCGCGGACCGGATCCTCGCGCTTCGCGACGGCCGCGTGCAGCCGGTGGCGAGCCCACACGCGCAGCCGAAGCAGTCGGTCGCGCCGTAACGTTCCCGCGCCCGCGCCGCCGCGGTCGCCGCCGTTGCGGCTTGCCCGTCCGGCCGCGGCCGGATCGCCGAAGCCATCGGTGCGATAGCCGCATGCGTGCCGGCGCCGCTACGCTGGATCTGCATGGAGCGGACC
>DATLGW010000518.1:0-2734 GCA_035540315.1 Burkholderiaceae bacterium
CAGCGGCAGCGTCGCGAACGCAGGCAGCCCGGCCCAGGCCAGCGACACCAGCAGGAACGCGTCGCGCGCCTGCAGCTCGCGCCGGTGCGCGCGAGATACCAGCCACAGCAGCACGCCGGCGCCGGCCGTGATCGCCGCCGACGTCGCGAACACCGCGACCCGATCGTCGCCGAGCACCGCGGACACGGCCAGCGGAATCGCCATCGACGCGCCGAACACGATCGTCAGCGCGGCGAACACATGGACGACGGGGAGCAGGTTGGTCACGGCTGTCCCAAAAAAAAACCCGGAGCCAGATGCCCGGGCTTAATCCACCAAAGGAGGAGGTGGAGGAGACAGGACTCCATTGTGCCATTGTGCGACGCACAATGCATGAGTTATCAATGAAATCTCGCAGTACTTGTTGCGCTCCGGACACAGGTGTTGCGTCGAGACGACTTCAGCGGTAGCCGCCCGCAGCGTGGCGGCGCGCGGGCAGCGATCGCGGCGGGCCCGCGGCGGTGTCATCGCGCGGCGCCGGCCAGGCCCCGCCGCGCCGCGACCTCGCCGAGCGCATCGAGGAACGCCCGCACCTTCGCGGGCCGCAGCTGGCGCGCCGGCAGCAGCGCGTACACCCGCAGCGGCGCGCATTCGAAGCGCGGCAGCAGCCGGCGCAGCTGACCGGCCCGGACGGCCGGCTCGCAGTAAGTCGCGGTGATGCGAGCCACGCCCAGCCCGGCGATCGCGGCCTGCAGCCGGATGCCGGCGTTCGCGCTGCGCAGCCGCGGCGCAGTCACCGCGACCGGATGCGGCTCGCCGCCGGCGCCGGCAAACGACCATTCGGCATCGGAAGCGGCCGCGAGCAGCGGGAACATCGTCAGATCCTGCGGTTGCGCCGGCTCGCCGATCCGCGACACCAGCGCCGGCGATGCGAACACGCCCCGCTCGAGGGAGAACACGCGGCGCGCGACGATCGTCGACGACGGGAAGTCCTGGTCGGCCATCGAGAACACGATGTCGTAGCGATGCGAGAGCAGGTCGACCTGCGCGTGCTGGACGTCGATCTCGATGTTCAGCGCCGGGTAGCGCCCCATCAGGCTGCAGGCGACCGCGCCGAGATGGTGGGCGCCGAACTCGTACGGCGCCGCGATCCGCAGCATCCCGGCGACCGAGTCGCGCTGCGCGCTCGCATCCTGCGCGACCTCGCGCAGCCGGGCGAACAGCGGCCCCATCTGCCGATGCAGCGATTCGCCGGCTTCGGTCGGGCGCAGCCGTCGCGTCGTTCGCTCGAGCAGCCGCGCATCGAGCGCCGTCTCGAGCCGGGCCACCGCGGCGCTCAGGCTCGATTTCGGCCGGTCCATCGCGCGCGCCGCGGCCGTGAAGCTGCCGTGCTCGATGACCTGGCAGAAGGCGTCGAAATCGTCCCAGTTCATTGTTCGGCAGCCTGAACGGTGTTTCCATCGCGCCCCGTTTATCCGTTCCTGCCGCTTCGCTAAGCTCGGGGGCGACGCCATTCTAGTCGGGCCGAAAGGATATTCGATGTTCCTGAAGAACTGCTGGTACGTGGCCGCCTGGGACTATGAGCTGAACGACGGCAAGCTGCTCGAGCGCACGATCCTCGAGCAGCCGGTGTTGCTCTACAAGGGCGAGAGCGGCCGCGCGGTCGCGCTGGACAATCGCTGCTGCCATCGCGGCGCGAAGCTGTCGATGGGACGGCTCGAAGGCGACTGCGTGCGCTGCATGTACCACGGGCTGAAGTTCGATCCGTCGGGCAAGTGCGTGCAGATTCCCGGCCAGGACCAGATCCCGCCGCGGCTGGGGGTGCGCAGTTACCCGGTCGTCGAGCGCGACCGGCTGGTGTGGATCTGGCCGGGGGATCCGGCCAAGGCCGACCCGTCGCTGATCATCGACTATCCGCCGCTGCGCGATGCGGGCTGGCGCGGCGAGCCGGCGTACCTGCACTACGACGCGAACTGGCTGTACATCGTCGACAACCTCAGCGACTTCGCGCACCTGGCGTTCGTGCACACGAAGACGCTCGGCGGTTCGGAAGAGTACGCGTACGTGACCAAGCCGGTCGCGGTCGAGAAGCTCGAGCGGGGCTTTCGCGTCGAGCGCTGGCACATGAACGCCGATGCGCCGCCGTTCCATCGCAAGGTGCTCAAGGCGCACGAGAAGAACATGAAGGTCGACCGCCGCAACATCGGCCACATGCACATCCCCGGCATCTTCTTTCTCGAGTCGCTGTTCGCGCCGGCCGGCTCCGGCGCCGAGCGCGGCAACCTGGAAGGCGCGAAGGAATACCGCAACTGCCAGTTCATGACGCCCGAGACGCGGCGCACGACGCACTTCTTCTGGAACTACCTGCACAACTACGACCTGCACGACCCGACGATCGCGATTTCGCTGCGCGACAGCATGCTCGAGGGGTTCATGGAGGACAAGGCGATCATCGAGGCGCAGCAGCAGGTGCTCGATGCCGATCCGAGCTTCAGGATGCTCGCGCTGACCGCGGACGTGCCGCTGTCGCACTTCCGGCGCACGCTGAACAAGCTGATCGCCGAGGAGCAGGGAGAGATGGCGACGGCCGCCTGACGCGCGCCGATCGAGCGCACGACTCATGAACAGGAGACTCAGATGACGACGACACGCAGACAGGCGCTGCGCGCGATCGCCGCGGCGCTGGCGGCGGCGGGCGCGCCGGCGTCCTGGGCGCAGCAGGCGCCGATCCGGATCCTGGTCGGCTTTCCGGCCG
>DATLGW010000519.1:0-9100 GCA_035540315.1 Burkholderiaceae bacterium
GCGTCAGCCCCTTGTCGCGCAGCACGCTGCGCGCCTGCCGCGGCGAATCGGCATCGACGATGCCGGTCTCGATCTTTCCAGCCGGTGTCGCGGCCTCGAAACGGTACGCAGGCATCGCGTCAGTCGCGCGTGACGCGGATCACCTCGTCGAGCGAGGTCACGCCGGCCCTGACCCAGCGCTGGCCGTCGTCGCGCATCGTCTTCATGCCCTTGCGCGCCGCGGCGACGCGGATGTCGCTCTCGGCCGCAGCCTGGTGGATCAGCGTGCGGATGTCGTCGTCGACGATCAGCAGCTCGTAGATGCCGGTGCGCCCCGAAAACCCGCTCCTGTTGCACGCGAGGCATCCGACGGCGCGCCAGCCGCCGGCCACCGGATCGCGCTCGCGGCACTGCGGGCACAGCTTGCGGACCAGCCGCTGCGCGGCCACGCCGAGCAAGCTCGACGACAGCAGGAACGGCTCCACGCCCATGTCGATCAATCGCGTCACTGCCGAGGCGGCGTCGTTCGTGTGCAGCGTCGCGAGCACCAGGTGGCCTGTCAGCGACGCCTGCACCGCGATCTGCGCGGTCTCCAGGTCGCGGATCTCGCCGATCATGATCACGTCCGGATCCTGGCGCAGGATCGATCGCAGCGCCTTCGCGAAGCTCATGTCGATCCGCGGATTGACCTGCGTCTGTCCGATCCCCTCGAGGTCGTATTCGATCGGATCCTCGACCGTCATCACGTTCGTCGTTGCCGAGTCGATGCGTCCCAGCGCCGAGTACAGCGTCGTCGTCTTGCCCGAGCCGGTCGGTCCGGTGACCAGCACGATGCCGTGCGGCTGGTGCACCAGCCGGTCGAACGCGAACAGCGTCTCCGGGCTCATCCCGAGCCGGGTCAGGTCGAGCCGGCCGGCTTCCTTGTCGAGCAATCGCAGCACGACCCGCTCGCCGTGACCGGTCGGCAGCGTCGAGACCCGCACGTCGACCGGACGCCCGCCGATGCGCAGCGTGATCCGTCCGTCCTGCGGCAGGCGCTTCTCGGCGATGTCGAGCTGCGCCATGATCTTGATCCGCGACACCAGCGCCGCATGCAGCTCGCGCTTGGGCCGCACGACGTCGCGCAGCGTGCCGTCGACGCGAAAACGCACCAGCGAGTACGTCTCGAACGGCTCGACGTGGATGTCCGACGCGTTGTCGCGCGCCGCCTGCGTCAGCAGCGCGTTGATCATCCGGATGATCGGCGCATCGTCCTCGGCCTCGAGCAGATCCTCGATGCGCGGGATGTCCTGCATCAGCCGCGACAGATCGAGATCGCTCTCGACCTCGTCGACGACCGACGCCGCCGAGCCTTCCTGCTGCGAATACGCGCGCGAGATCGCTGCGACCAGCTCGGCCTCGGGCTTGCGGACCGGCACGACCCGGAACGGCAGCGTGCGATTCAGCTCCGACAGCGCGTGCAGCGGCGTCTTCTCGCCGATCCAGACTTCGATCGCATCGCCGCTGATGCCCGACACCAGCACCTGGTTCGCGCGAGCGAAACCGTACGGGACATAACGCGCGGGCGAGACGGCCGTCATCGGCAGCGAAGCTCCTGCCGCGTCATGGGCTGTGGCTGAAACCGGGATCCGGCCGCGGCGAACGCGCGGCTCGCACCTGCGCCTGCGGAGCGGCATCCGGCGCGGGGGCCCGTTCGGTCTGCGGCTCCAGGCCCTCGAGGCGGCGCGGAATCACGAGCTCGTTCGGCGCGGTCTGGATGATGCCGGGCGGCAGCACCGGCTGCGTCGCGGCTCCGGCGGGGGCGGCCGCGCCCGCAGAAGCTCCCGCCCTGCCAGGCAACACCGCACCCAGCGCCGCGGCATTGGCCGAGCCGGATATCCCCGATTGCGGCGCGCCGGCCGGTCCGCGCACTCCGGGCGGCGGCGGCAGCGGCGGCAGCTGCGGAACCTGCATCTCCGGCAGCCCCCAGTGCGGACGCAGCCGCGCGTCGCCCTGAACGCTGCGAATGTAGTCGTAGCGGTCGGCGGTCACGCCATGGGCGGCGTCCGGATCGCGAACGATCACCGGCCGCAGGAACACCAGCAGGTTCGTCTTCACTCGCCGGCGCGTGTCGTAGCGAAACAGATTGCCCACCACCGGCACGTCGCCGAGCCCCGGCACCTTGCTCTCGCCGCCCTCGACCCGCTCCTCGATCAGCCCGCCCAGCACGACGACCTGACCGTCGTCGACCAGCACGTTCGATTCGATCGCGCGCCGGTTCGTGATCAGCCCGGCTTGCAGCGTGCGGTCCTGCACGCTCGAGACTTCCTGGAAGATCTGCATCCGTACGGTGCCCGCCTCCGACACGGTCGGGCGCACCCGCAGCGTCGTGCCGACGTCGCGGCGCTCGATCGTCTGGAACGGGTTCACTGCCGCACCGACAGTGCCGGTCGCGGTGAACTGGCCGGTGATGAACGGCACGTTCTGGCCGATGATGATTCGCGCTTCCTCGTTGTCGAGCGTCAGCAGGTTCGGCGTGGCCAGGATGTTCGCGCTGGAGTCGGTCTCGAGCGCCCGGGCGAGCAGCCCGAGGTTGATTGCGCCGGCGGCCCCGCCGAGCAGTGCGCCGCCGCGAACGACGCCGATGTTGATGCCCTGCGCGGCCGTCAGCGGATTCGCGGTGACGTCGAGGATGTTGCGGCCGGTTCCCGGCTGCGGCAGGTTCGTGCCTCCGATCACCGCAGAGTTGCCCGGCGTCGGCGCCGACAGGAACTGCCACTGGATTCCGAGCTCGGCGGCGCGCTCGGCGCTGATCTCGACGATCAGCGACTCGATGAACACCTGCGCGCGCCGCGCATCGAGCTTGTCGATCACCGCGCGCAGGTTGCGGTACACCGGCTCGGGCGCAGTGATGATCAGCGAGTTCGTCGCCGCATCGGCCGCGATGATCGCGCCGCCTGCAGTCACCGTGACCGGCTGCGGCAGCGTCTGCTGCAGCGGCGTGGTCTGTTGCGCGCCCAGCGCGCCGCCTTGCATGCCGGGCTGCCCGGGCTGCGGCTGCGTGGTCGCCAGCAGCGCCTGCTGGGCAGTCTGCGGCTGCAGCGCTGCCGCGCCGGCCAGCCCGCCTGCGCCGCCCTCGCCGGCCAGCACGCCGCGCAGCACCTGGACCAGCCTCACGGCCTCGGCGTTTCGCAGATACACGACGCGGATGTTGCCCTGCGTCTCCGACGGTTGGTCGAGCCGCGCGATCAGGCTCTTCGCGAGGTTCAGCCGAGCCGCGCTGGTGGTGCGGATCATGATCGCGTTCATGCGCGGATCCGCCATCACCTGGACCCGCTGCCCCGGATCGACCGCGGCGCCGGGCGCCGCCGGCCGCAGCCCGTCGTCGAGCATCCGCGCGACCGATACCGCGAGGTCGCTCGCGACCGCGTGGCGCACCGGCACGACCTCGATCTCGCCGGTCGACGGGCTGTCGAGCGACGCGATGATCCGCGCGATCCGCTGCACGTTCGACGCATAGTCGGTGACGACCAGCGAGTTGTTGCTCGGGTACGCCGTGATCGTGTTGTTCGGCGCGATCAGCGGCCTGAGCACCGGGATCAGGTTCGTCGCGGATTCGTAGTTGAGCCGGAAGATCTGCGTGACGACCTGTTCGTTCGTCGCAGCGGGCATCCGCGAGCTCGCGACCGGTCCGGCCTGGAGCTTCGCGTCGGCTTCGGGGACCACGCGCGTCAGCGCACCGGTCTCGACCACCGCGAAACCCTGCGTGCGCAGCACGGCCTGCAGCAGCTGATACGCCTGCGCGCGGGGAACGGGGCTGGGCGTCTCCAGCGTGATCTTGCCCCGAACCCGCGGGTCGATCACGAACGTGCGGCCCAGCAGGTGCCCGAACGCTCCGATCACCGAATCGATCTCGGCGTCCTTGAAGTTCAGCGATACCGGCTGTTCGGAGGCGCCCGGCGCGGGCAGCGGCGCAGCGGCCAACATCAGCGCTGCGACACACGAGGCCGCGGCCCGTACGAGCGTCGAGATTCGCAAGCTCAAGCTCCAATCCGGATGATCGTGCGCTCGCCGTCGCGGCGCCCGAGCAGTCCGAGCAAGGGTTGCAGGCGTAGCTCTTCGGCCTGATCGGCCTGGGCTTCGGCGACGAACTGCAGGCCGGAGCGCGCAGTCCAGGTTCCGCTGCCCTGCAAGCGCAGCGGGCCGTTCAACGTGATCATCCGCAGCTGGGTCTGGTTGCCGGCGCCGATGACCTCGATCTGGTAGGCGCCCAACGGGCGCACCGGGGTCAGCGCCGAGGCAACCTGCTGCAATTCGATCAATGCCTTGCCTTCGAAGCGCCCGGCGCGCAGCAGCACGTTGTCCCACGACACCGACAGCGCGCCGGTCGGGCGGATTGTATTCCACGGCGAACCGAGTCGATCGAGCTGGACCGGCGGCAGCGCGACCGATGCCGGCGACAGGCGCAGCTCGCCCGGCCGACCGGTCAGCAGCACCGGCCGACGCATGCTCTCGTGCTCGACGCGCGCATCGAGCAGACCCACCAGCAACGCGCGCGGCGACAACTGCCAGCGGATCGCGCCCGGTATCACGACGCCGGCCAGCGTCGTGCGCGGGGCCGAATCCTGCGGATCGGACAACACCAGGCGGCCGGCGCCGCGCCAGACGGTCCCGCTGGTATCGGCCAGCCGCAGGCGCCCGTCGCTGATTCGCGCGACCGCGCGATCGGCGAAGCTCGCGGGCGCGAACGTGACTCCGGTCGCGATGCCCACGACGACACCCAGCGCGACGGTGGCAATCCAGCCCGCCGTTCTCATTGCACAGACCTCCTCGGCAACGTCGGCGTCGACACCCGCGTCACCGGCCCGACCGCGGCGGCTCGAGCGCGACGCGTGCGTTGACGATGCCGGGCGTATTGTCGCGGCTGATCGACACGTCGATCGGCCTCATACGCGTTTCCCGCAGCGCCGTATCGAACCAGGCGAGCCACGCGGCGAACGGAACGGCGGCAAAGCGTGCATCGATCAGATCGCCGCTGACCTTGAGCTCTGCCAGATGCGGCTTGAATCCGGCCGCCGCGATCGACTGCTCGATCTGCTCGCGGATCTGCTCGGGCTTCAGCACCGTGGCCGCCGCACCCGACAGCCGGCGCGCCTCGGCCGCCATGGCCTCCATCTGCGCAACCTGCACGCGCAACTGCGGCAGCTCCTGCGCGAGCTGGCGCCGCCCGGCTGCAGCGGGCTCGTAGGCGATCAGCCAGGTCCCCACGACCAGCAGCAGCGCCAGCGCGACCGCAATGACCCGCCGTTCGCGCGTCTGCAGTGCCTGCCATCGGACGATCAGCTGATCGAACATCGCCGGCCTCAGCTTTGCAACCGCACGGTCGCCCGCGGGTCGCGTTCATTGTCGAACTGCAGCCGCAACCCCTGCCGCGCACAGGCCTCGCGCAGCGCGTCGCGCGCGGCCGGCGTCTCGACCTGCTGCGGCCGGAACTGCACGCGCAGTCCGCCGTCGCGGTATTCGACGCCTGCCAGCGCATCGAGCGCGCGCGGACCAAGCGCCTGCGAAAACCGCGTCAGCAGCGGAACGAAATCGTCGGGCCCGCTCTGGCCGGCCTGGGCGCGCAGCGTCGCGACCTGCCGCTGCATCTGCAGCAGCGGATCGACGACGACCTGCGCGTTCGGGAACGTCGCGCGGAAGCGCTGCTCGAGCGAATCGCGCAGCACGCGCTTTTCCTGCGCCAGCACCGCCCAGTGAAGGTTCAGCCCCAGCAGCGCGACCGCCACGGTGGCTGCCCCGAGCGCGGCCGGGCGGCGCCAGCTGCGCCAGTCGACTGCGGCGAACCAGCGGCGCGCTGCGTCGCGACGCCCGGCCAGCAGATCGATCGCGCTGCCCCCGGGCACCGGCAGGCTGAACACGCGCATCTCGAATTGCAGTTGGCGAGCGGCCTGCAGCATCGGCTCGTGCCACTCGGCGTCGTCGATGTACGCGTCGATCGCCTTGGGGCGCGGATATTTCAGCAGCGCCGCCTGCAGCATCGCGGCGACCGTTTCGGCGCGACGCTGCGCGCTGTCGGCGCCGACCCAGCCCAGGCCGGCGGCCGGCGCGGTGCGCAGCGCCAGCGACTGCTGCACCGCCGCCACCGACCACTGTCCATCGACGATCGGCAGCGCGAGTTGCGCCGGCCACGCCGCCTTCACGCGAATCCCGCGCCGCTCGAATGCGCCGACGGTGAACTCCAGCCAGCCGTGATCGATGACCGCGATCGCCCGCCGGTCCTGTCCGGGCACGCGAGGTCCGGCCACGATCGCGCAGCCGGCCGGGTCCTGCAGCAACGCATCCTCGACGATGTTCGGCAACGCCAGCGCGAGCCGCGAACCCGACAGCGGCGGCACCTCGGCCTCGAGCAGCGTGACGTCGCGCGGGTCGAAGATCAGCGTGACCTGGTTCAGCGACTGCAGCCCGTCGAGCGACAGTCGAGCATAACGCGGGCGCGGATTGTTGCCGTCCGGCAGCATCGCGAGCAGACGCGCCTCGGTGCCGAACGCGCGCTCGCCCTCGGTACGCGGGGGCAGCCAGATCACGGCTTCGCCGCGCTTCAGTACCGGTGTTGCCATATCACGCTGACGCGACCGCCCTCGCGCTGAAGCAGGGTTTCGGTCTGCGATTCCACACGGTCGTAGCGTACCATCCCTCGCACGAGGAAGAACTGCGAACCGACGTGAAGTAACTGCGGATCCAACACTGGCGTGCCATCGAGCTCGCGTTTCGCCTCGTCGAGCGTGCGAAAGCCGGTGGCGACGCCTTCGCGCCGCGCGACGAAACGGCGCGCCGCGCTGAGCTCCAGATCCGCAATCGCCGCCGCGAGCACCTCGGCCGGAGCCGTGTTCACGTTGATCCGCGTGTTCGCCGGCAGCACGACGACGAACGGTTCGATCGCTCGCAGCGCCTCGGCGTCGATGCCCGGCAATTCGAGCAGGTCCGCGAGCCGCGTCAGCGGCAACGCCGTCGGCGCCGCCGCCTCGGGCCCGCTGCGCGGCGGGTTCGCCTTGCGCACCCGCGCGAGCACCGTGTCGGCAAACGACTCGGGCTGACCGAGCAGCGTCAGTAGTTTCCGCAATGCGTCGATCTGGGGTTGCACCGGCGCGCCGTTGGCCGCAACCAGCGAGTTCAGGTTCAGGCGCGCCTGCGCATCGATCATCTGTCCCGCCAGCATCGCCGAGCGCGACGGATCCGCGATCTTCGCGCCCGCGGTCACCGTCTCGTCCAGTCGCGTGTCGGCCACCGGCACCGCCCAGGTCTCGCCGAAGTGATCGACCTCGCCGCTTCGCGCATCGTTCGCAAGGATCACGCGCGCCCAGTCGAGCACGGCGCGCTCGATCCAGCGCGTCTGCGCAAGCGCGAGCCGGTTCTCGATCGATCGCACCGCGACGTGCTCGCGCCAATACATCGCGCTGACCACGGTCGCGGCCAGCGCCACCACCAGCATCGCGCTGATGATCGCAGCCCCCTGCTGTCGTCTGCGCCGCATGCGAGCCATCAGTCGCTGACCGCGAAGATGCGCAGCACGCGCGCGCCGTCTGCGCGCGTGACGACGAGCTCCACGCCGGTGAGCGGCGCCGCCCCTGCCGCGGCCGGCGGCGGCCCGCGTCCGGCGAGCGCCGACGCCGGAATCCACCCCTGGTTGTCGCGCCAGGCGCGCCACTCGAGCGAAGCGACCTGCGCCAGGATCGGCTGCCAGACCATGTCGTCCTGAAAGCCGCGCGGCGAGTCGCCCTGCGGCACCATCGGCAACCAGGTGCCGAAGCCGCGCTCGAGCACGCCGCCATTGAGCCGATAGGCAACGCGCTGCAGCCGCCACGGCTCGTCGGTGCCGCTGGTCTCGCGCAGCAACTCGAGCGCTGCGGCCGCGCGTTCGCCCGCGATCGAGAAACCGATCGGCGGCGGGCCGCGCGTGCCGAGCTGGCGGACCACAGGCCAGCTGCGGCGCAGATCCTCGTCGAGCTGCGCGAACGCGATCGTCAGCGCCTGCAGCTCGCCCGAGGCCGTGCCGATGCGATCGCGCGACACCAGCACCGCATCCAGCCCGCGCCAGCTGAGCACCGCCAGCACCGCGAGCAACGCCGCTGCGATCAGCAGCTCGATCAGCGTGAAGCCGCGCTGGCGCGGACGTGGCGCGCGTGTCATTGCGGCAGCGCCGCGGCGAAGCCGACCAGGCGGGCGAGCCGATGCCGCGATTCGGCCGCGTGCACGCTGATCTCGACGCGCCGGAACATCGCATTCGGCGTCGCGAACACCTCTTCGGTGCAGACCAGCACCGCATCGGCCTGAGAACAGTCGAACGTGCGCCGGCCCAGCGGCGGCAGCGCCCCGCGCTGGATGCGGATCTGCGCCAGCCGGTTCTCGGCGCTCCACTGCGCGAGCGTGCGCTGGCGCAGCTGGCTCGCGCTGTCGGCAAGCGCGCCGGTGGCCTGCAGCGCCGCCATCAGCGCGATCGCGACGATCGTCAGCGCGACCAGCACCTCGATCAGCGTGAAGCCGCCCGCTCGGCGCGCGCGCGCACGCTCGCTGGCCGCCGTCACGGTTCGACCACCTCGAAGCGCCCCAGCCCGTTGGCCACGATCGTCACCGCCGCGGCTCGCCGCACCAGCATCACCCGATACGGCGCCTCCACGATGTCACGGCCGAACTCGAGCGCGCGCATGCCGTCGGCGCGCTCGATCGCGACTTGAGTGTCGTCATCGAACGCGCGCGCGCGCAGATCGCCGTCGTCGGTGATCGGACGCCACTCGCGGTCGCGCCGGATCAGGAAACGATAGCCGTCGCGCGACAGGTCCACTCGAATCGGCGCGCCCCGGACCAGCGCTTCCTCGCGCGCCAGCGCCAGCAGTTGCGCGAGCCGCTCGGCTTCGTAGCGCAGCGCGCGCTGCGGGCTCGGCGAAGCCGACAGCGACACCATGCTGATCAGGATCGCGGCGACCAGCAGCGCGACCAGCATCTCGACCAGCGTGAACCCGCGCTGTCGAACGGCAGCGCCGGCCGGCGCCGGCGAGTAGTCGCTCAGCGGGATCGCGACGGACCTACAGGTCCCAGGAACCGATGTCCGCATCGACGCCGGCACCGCCGGCCTGGCCGTCGGCAC